>JANNDB010000413.1:0-3247 GCA_031387285.1 Betaproteobacteria bacterium
GCCAGGGCTTGCGCCGCGTCGTGCAGTTGGTGTTCCAGAACCCGTATGGTTCGCTCAATCCGCGCAAGAAGATTGGCGCCATCCTGGAGGCGCCGCTCGAGATCAACACCGACCTGGGCCCGGCCCAACGTATGGAAAAAGCGCGCAGCATGCTGGCCCTGGTAGGCCTGCGCCCGGAGCACTACGACCGCTACCCGCACATGTTCTCCGGCGGCCAGCGCCAGCGCATCGCCATTGCGCGCGCGCTCATGCTCAACCCGGCGCTGCTGGTGGCCGACGAGCCGGTGTCGGCGCTGGACGTATCGATCCAGGCGCAGGTGCTCAATTTGCTGGCCGAACTGCAGAAAGACCTCGGCCTGGCTTACCTGTTCATCTCGCACGACCTGGGGGTAGTGCGCCACATTGCCCACGACGTACTCGTGATGTACCTGGGGCACGCGGTCGAACAGGGCGCGAAGGAGACCATCTTCGAGCGCCCGCTGCATCCCTATACCCAGGCACTGCTTGCGTCCACACCCGGCATCGTCGGCAGCGGCGCCGCAGTCGAGCGCATACCGCTCAAGGGCGAACTGCCCTCGCCGCTCGACCCGCCGGGCGGCTGTGTTTTTTCCACGCGTTGTCCGCATGTCGTGGAGCGCTGTCGCACTGAGCGGCCGGCACTGCGCGTCGTCGACGCGCGCCTGGTGGCCTGCCACCTGGCCGAACAATTCATCCAACCCGCTCGCAAGGGATAAACTGCATCCCCCAAAGCATCACCCCAAAGGAGTCCACAAGATGTTCCACCAACCCCGCAGACTGGGCGCCAAACGCGCGCTGCTGTGTGCACTGGCGCTACCGGCGCTGATGGCGGCCGCAACGGTTTCGGCCAAGACGCTGGTCTACTGTTCAGAAGGCAGCCCGGAGAACTTCTACCCCGGCATCAATACCACCGGCACCTCGTTTGATGCCAACAGCCAGCTCTACAGCCGCATCGTCGAGTTCGAGCGCGGCGGCACCAAGATCGTCCCGGGCCTGGCTGAGCGCTGGACCATTTCGCCCGACGGCCTGGTCTATACCTTCTACCTGCGCAAGGGCGTGAAGTGGCACAGCAACGCCAGCTTCAAGCCCACGCGCGACATGAACGCAGACGACATCATCTTCGCGATCAATCGCCAGTGGAAGGAAGATTCGCCCTACTTCAAGGTCACGAGTTCGAACCATTCGTACTTCAACGACATGGGCATGCCCAAGCTGATCAAGTCGCTGGACAAGGTAGACGATCTGACCGTCCGGTTCACACTCAACAAGCCCGAGGCGCCATTTCTGTCCGACCTGGCCATGGAATATGCGGGTATCCAGTCGCAGGAGTACGCGGTTGCGATGCTCAAGGCCGGTACCCCCGAGAAGATCGACCAGGACCCGATTGGAACCGGCCCGTTCCAGCTGGTGCAGTACCAGAAGGACGCGATCATCCGCTACAAGGCCTTCCCCCAGTTCTACGGCGGCAAGGCCAAGATCGACAACCTGGTATTCGCGATCACGCCGGATTCATCGGTACGCTGGGCCAAGCTGCAAAAGGGCGAATGCCATGTGATGCCCTATCCCAACCCGGCCGACGTGGCCGCGATGCGGGCCAATCCCAAGTTCACGGTGCTCGAGCAGCCTGGCCTGAATGTGGGTTACCTGGCCTACAACACGACCAAGAAGCCGTTTGACGACGTGCGGGTGCGCAAGGCCATCAACATGGCGATCAACAAGAAGGCCATCGTCGACGCGGTGTACCTCGGCAGCGGTGTACCGGCCACCAATCCGGTGCCGCCCACCATCTGGTCCTATAACAAGAGCATCAAGGACGATCCCTTCAATCCCGAAGCTGCCAAGAAGATGCTGGCCGATGCCGGTTTCCCGAATGGGTTCGAGACCGACCTGTGGGCCATGCCGGTCCAGCGCCCTTACAACCCGAACGCAAAGCGTATCGCCGAACTGATGCAGGCTGACCTGGCCAAGATCGGCGTCAAGGCGGAGATCAAGAGCTTCGAGTGGGGTGAGTACCGCAAACGCATGCAGAACGGCGAACACCAGATGGGCATGCTGGGCTGGACCGGCGACAACGGCGATCCGGACAACTTCCTGGCGACCTTGCTGGGCTGTGAAGCAGCCAAGACCAACGGCTCGAACGTTGCCAAGTTCTGCAACCCCAAGTTCGAGGAACTGGTTCAGAAGGCCAAGGTGACCAGCAATGTGGCCGAGCGCACCAAGCTCTACGAACAGGCGCAGGTGATCTTCAAGGAACAGGCACCCTGGTTCACCATCGCCCATGCGGTCCAGCTCAAACCGATCAGCAAGAACGTGATCGACTTCAAGCTGAGCCCGTTTGGCCGCCACACCTTCTACGGGGTGGATATCAAGGAGTAAGCTCCAGCGGCACCCGAACGTGTCATGCAGGGCCGGTGCGAACCGGCCCTTTTTTTGCCATCACCACGACACCCATGCCATGCTGCACGGCCTTCTGACCGCGCAATGGGTCACCCTCCATGGGGTGGTGACCTTGCTCGGCCTTGCGGTCTTCGTGATCGCGTCCCGGGTGCGCGGTCAGCGGCGCCATCCCTCCGCGGCCATGGCCTGGGTCGTGGCGCTGGCGCTCATGCCCTATGTCGCCCTGCCCCTGTACTTCCTGATCGGCAATCGCAAGGTGCCGCGTGAACGCACGCCGCTGGCGGCGCAGCCAGTGGCCAGCGCCTGTGAAGCGAACGATGCGACGCCAGCCGGCCGGTTCCGGCAGCTGGCCCGGGCCATGGGGCTTGCCGACGCCTGCGCCTGCGAGGACCTCGCCATCCACGGCGACGGCGCGGCCGCTCTCGCCGCGCTGATGGCCGTGATGCGGGGCGCGACCCGGTCCCTGGATGTCTGCACATTCCTCCTGGGGCGGGATGCGCTGGGAGAGGGCATCACCGCTCTGCTCGTGCGCCGCGCGCAGGAGGGCGTGCGCGTACGCCTGCTCATCGACGGCGTAGGCCGCTATCTGGGGGGACGGCCGGATTTGCGCCGCATCGCCGCCGCCGGTGTAAGCGTCGCGGTCTTTGTGTCACCCTTCCGTTCGGCATTGCCGGGGCGTACCAACCTGCGCAACCATCGCAAGCTGGTCATCGCGGACAACTCGCGCACCTGGGCGGGCGGGCGCAACCTGGCCGCAGAGTACTTCTGCGGCGACGCCCACGCCAGCCCTCCGGTCCTCCCCTGGATCGACCTCAGTTTCGACTTCCGCGGC
>JANNDB010000434.1:0-4487 GCA_031387285.1 Betaproteobacteria bacterium
TTGCCGTCCGGGTCCCGAAAGAACAGCGTACGGTGACCAAAGGGCTGATCAGCCGGGCCCGAGATGATCCGCACGCCCCGCTCCACGAGAACCGCTGCGCAACTGGCCACCTCGGCCGGCGCGACACGAAACGCAAGCTGCAGGGACAAGACCCCGATGGGCGGCAAGGGATCCTCGAAGCCCCCGCGCCCGCGCAGCGCAAGCAAATTGGCGCCCACACGATACTCAAACCACTGCGGGCTCAGTTCGCGGTGCAACGGGAACCCGAGCGTGGTTTCGTAAAACGCCCGCATCGCAGGCATCTGGCGCGCAAATATGACGGTGTAGTCGAGGTTGCGGATGGGGATCAGTGGGTCCATGGAGGAAGCGCAAAAAGGGAACTTGTTACTGCGAGAGCTCGGTCAGATATCGTTGGCAACGATCTCTGCGATGAGAATCCTGAGCTTCGGAACGAGTTCATTTTCGAACCATGGATTGCGCTTGAGCCACATATTATTTCGCGGACTGGGATGTGGCAAGGCTACCGTATGCGGCCACGTGTTTCTCCAGGCCAAAGCCAGTTCCGTTACGGATCCGTGGCCCATTGGAAAGTGATAGGCCTGCGCGTATTGGCCGAGCACCAGAGTAATCTGCAGCTTCTTCAATCGCGATAAAACCTGCGCTCGCCAGGCCGGAGCGCATTCAGGCCGTGGCGGGAGATCCCCGGACTTTCCGGTGCCCGGATAACAGAACCCCATTGGAACTACCGCGAAGAGCTTTCGGTCGTAGAACTGCTCTTTCGATACCCCGAGCCAATCTCTCAATCGATCTCCACTGGCATCATCGAATGGAACGCCAGTTTCGTGGACCTTTCTACCAGGTGCCTGGCCCGCGACCAATATCCGCGCCTGGGAGCCGACCTGCAGGACGGGTCGCGGGCCATGCGGAAGATGTGCTGCACAGATCTGGCAGCCTGAGATTTCCGAAATCAGGGCGTCGAATGACTTCACTGGATGCAGTAGTTAAGTCTTGCGCAGATCTCAGCGGCGCGAGTTGCCCAAGTCCGCCGGATCGCCCTGTTGGGCAGCACTCTTATCAGGAAGGGATTGCGCGTGTTTTTGGAAGAACTCCCAAATGACATCGGTTGCCCTTATCTTGCTCGATGTCTTTCCCACCATGCTCTCGGGCAAAATGCTCTTGCCCCCGGCCCAAGTGTGGCCCAATCCATCGACTGCCACATAGACCACCTCGGCGGCGCCCATGCAGGCAGAGAACGATTCCGAGCGCACGCCGTGGGCGTCCGAAGTGGTCGGTGGCGCCGCAGGACACCCCAGCGCTTTAGCCCACTTCAAGATCGAATCGCGCACGGGTGGCTTCGGTTTCGAGCGCACTTTGTCGCTGCCGCCGGTTGCCAACTTCGGGGGGCCGCCCTCGATCAGATTCAGTGGATCGGCTGTGCCGGTGATGTAGTGCATGGAGACCGGGTGTCGCAATCTAAGAGGATCAATCCACAGCGCGCCCGCGACGGGCGCGATGGCGGCAATTCGATCCGACAACTCCGCGCCGAGTCGAAAGCTCATTGAGGCGCCATTGGAGAACCCGGTGAGAAAAATGCGTCGCTCATCCAGCGCAAACCGGGCAGACAGATCGTCGAGCATGGCGGCGATGAATCCGACATCGTCCGAGGCCGTCTGGCCTTCATAGAACCGATCTGAGCCGTCGTTCCAGAGCTGCGGGTTGCCGGCAAAGCTGCTCGGTCGGGCCGGATCACGCGCCATGGCGTTTGGAAAGACCGCGAAGAACCCCTCCTTGTCGGCCTTTGTCGTCCACTCAGTCTCCCACATGGCAGCCCGCGCCGTGCCGCCGCCGCCGTGCAACATGACCACCAGCGGCGAGGGCGTCTGCGGCTTGTAGGAGAGAGGAACATGGACGATGTAGGTTCGCTGCGCGCCGTTGACAGTGATTGCAAGGGTGTGGCTACCGGGTTTCGCCTGCTTTCCCTCGGCATGGGCGTTCCCAGGGTTGAACGCCAAGGCATGGAAGCAAACAAGGAAGGTCGCCCACAACACGGGCAACGTGTTCGAGGTCTTTTCACACTTCATTTCTGAATCTCCAGCGCAGCTTGCTGTTGTCCAGCGCCAGGGCCAGCGGGCAACCAGGCCCGCAGCCAAGGAACGTGCCTTATTGCGGAGCATATTATGGAGTGACGACTCGAAGATCCTGAATCAGGACGTCGGCGCCGGTCGCCACCATGGCTTCATGCACAGCACTGTCCGCGCCAGCGCCGAATAGCCAGGTGCGCAAGAAAGGGGGCGGCCATCGTTCACCTTTTGACGCGAATGCCGCCGCTCAGCCAGCGCCGAAGGCGGTTGGATGCGGCGGCATGTCAAGCATTCACTTGTACCGCGTGTTCCAGAGCTTCCGTTGCCCATTGATTCAAGCACTTTCCCGCTGACTGCGCTTTGATGAGCGCCCGGCTGAGTACCTCCGGCGGGACTCGAATCAACAACTTCCCCGAAGCTGGCTTTTCGGGAGAGACTCCCTGCTCCTCGCAGTCCGCGAGATAGTCTTTGATTGCCGCAACAAATTCTCGACGCAGTTCCGCGACGGTCTTTCCGTGGAAGCTGATGATGCTACGAAGGCCAAGAACCCGCCCCACAAAAATATTGTCCCGTTCGTCGTACTCAACTCGAGCTGTGTAGCCATGATGGTTCATCGCGTTCAAGGTTTGACTCCTGCTTGTTCCAGAAGCGCGCGAGCTTCTTCAACTTGGTACCGCTTCGCCTCCTTGCCCGGATGGGGGTGATGGCACCGCCACTCATACCCACCGAGCACCAACTTCACCCTGGAGCCTCCAAGCCGATGCTTAACGCCGAATTTCAGCGGGTTGCGTGGCCATCCGATGGAATGACGAGTTCGACGTCATGCTGCTTTGTGCGGCACAAGCCTTACCTGCAGATCACAGCCAACCGCAGCGGCGTACTTTTTCAAGGTAGCCAAGGATGGCGCGTGCCGACCGGCACCCTCCAAACGCGAAATTGCACTCTTTGTTGTACCCATGCGCTCTGCAACCACAACTTGCGTCAGCCCAGCTTTCGCACGTGCCCGAAGCATTTGACTTGCAACGGTGTATTCGAGCTCAAGGCTGTCGTACGCATCATTGAATCCTGGGCGCTGCCTCGCGGTCGCCAAAAAGTCATTGTGAGTGTGGGGAACTGGTTTGTACTTCAAGTCAGCCATGTATCACCTCCTGCAGGCGCTTTCGCGCCATCTTCAATTCGTTATCGGGGGTCTGCTGCGACTTCTTTATGAACGCATGCGGAACGACTACTCTCTTCCCCTGGAAAAAGCAATAAAACGCCCGACCAATGCCCGTTCGGCCACGCGGACGTAGTTCAAACAAACCGTCACCAAAGGCGCGTGAATGTGGCAAGAGAAGACTTGGCCCGTACTCCGTGAGAACCTCCACCAACCGCGCATAGTCGGCCAGGACGTCAACGGGCCAGGATTGCGCTTCTGCGCAAACGCGCTCATGGAAATAGTGAATCTCAAACGCCATGGACCATGTTAGCAAAAACGCTAACTTGTCGCAAGTGTGACTTTCATGCCGTCGAACGCTAGCGTTAACTGGCGCCTTGCGGCAGACCGTGCTTGGCCCAGAATGAAATGAGGGCCATGCGCGGGCTACCGCAAGGTGTCCAGTTGACCACTGGATCAGGCGCGCGCGTTGTGTCACTGCAAAGCGCGGCTGGCTTGATCAGTAATTGAACATGCGGTCATGTTCGAGCGAGAGCTTGATGAGTACGTTGGGCATGGCGAACTCAGCAGGTTTACCGGCAAGGTCGGCTTCCGAAACACCCCGGCACTTGGCTGACATACCTGACACGTAAAAGCGGGCCCCTCCGGCCACCAAAGCATCGAAGTGCTCACGGAGGCGTCCGGTCCCGAGCCCGATCAGCGCGTCGAGGACCGAGTCTCTGATGAGTTGAACTGCGTCGCCGGCCAGGAAGAGCGCGACTGAATGGCCGTCCTCGACGGCTGCCTTGGCGACCAGAAATCCCAAGGCGGCGCGGGTTGGACTCTCAGGACCGTGGGTGACGTGTACGAGTATCTTGGCCATGCGACTGCTCCTCTTTAGATGTGAAGGTGGTTGACGTTTCTCGTGACTGGGACAAATGGTGGAATCGCGCGCCTAGCGAATGTCGACCTTACACGGCCGGCGCATACAAAAGGCTGAGCCGGATATAAAGGCCGGTGCCATGCCTGCGAAGCCAGTTGCAGGCTGGTTTCTCGTCGCATATACTGGATAAACTTGAGGGGTATCCACTTAGCTCCAGTTGATGCAGAATAACTGGATGGAAACCCAGATATTAGCGCCGATTCCGGACAAAGACTACCCCCAGACCTGGAACGAATTTCTAGACTGGTTTGGCACAGAAGAGGCTTGCCTTGCCTATCTGGAGCGGCTGCGGTGGGCGGACGGATTCGTTTGTCCGCGCTGTGGCAGC
>JANNDB010000469.1:0-1771 GCA_031387285.1 Betaproteobacteria bacterium
CGAAGACCGCTACACCGACCTGGTGGCGCAAGGCATCGATGTGGCGATCCGCATGGGCAAGCTGGCCGATTCGTCACTCGGCGCGCGCTTCCTGGGTGTCAATCCCTGGCTGGTCGTTGCCGCGCCCAAGTACTTGCGCAAACACGGCACGCCACGAAGCATTGCCGACCTGGCGGGGCACGCGGCCATCATCTATAGCAGTGTGCTGGGCGACGACATGTGGCGCTTGTCCACACCGGCTGGCGACACGGTGACTGTGCCGGTGTCCGGGCTCCTGCGCTCAAACAACCTTTCCGCCGTGCTTGCCGCGACACGCAACGGCCTGGGCCTTGCCGCCATGCCACGCTACGTTGCAGCAGATTCGCTGGCCACCGGGCATGTGGTGGAAGTGCTGAAGGACCATGTGTTGCCGGAGCAGGAGATTCATGCTGTGTTCCCGTCGCCCAAGCTGGTTCCGGGCAAGGTCTCGGCATTTGTGGCCTACCTTCAAGGGAACTTCGGGGTGCGGTGGTGGGAGACATTGCCGAAGGCTTGATTGGCTGGTTTGGCCGCGCGGGGTTGAGCTTTTGGCGGGCCAAAGAGGCCAGTGGGCCGCCACAGCTCCGTGTAACCCGAAAAGGGCTTCCGCCCATTTCTCCTTCTCTACCTGCGCTGAGGCGGCCCCCCGACCTCATTGGCAGGGGGCGGGGTTGGCGTACGGCAACGGGAACATCTCTTGCGAGTTGAACTCGCTCGCTTTTTTGGGGGGGCGGTAGGGTTCGGCGGAATTGTCGATACTGGTATTCGCATACCTGTAGCAGCTTTCGCGTGCAAGGTATTGATTTCACATCGCATTTCGACGATCCTCAAGCCATGTTATCCGCCGACCGCCGGATTTGTCCTGTCTCTCTCGGGATACACCAAAGTTAAGTTTCGCGCAACTCGTCACGTCACAACCTTGAATTTATAGCGTATTTGCTATACTCGGTGTGATGGCTTGGGAGATCAGATATAGCGGCGAGAAGCTGCAAAATGCGGTGCTCGCACTTCCTGCCGGTCTGTTGGCTCGGTATCTGCAGCTGACCGATCGAATGATTCAGTATGGCCCGGATCTTGGCATGCCGCATACCCGCGCGATGGGCTCCGGACTTTTCGAACTGCGCCTGAAGTCTCAAGAAGGGATAGGGCGCGTTTTTTACTGCACCTTCATAAATCAGCAGATCGTCATGCTGCACCAGTTTGTGAAGAAGACCGACAAGACGCCTCCAAATGAATTGGCTATCGCGCGCAAGCGCATGAAGGAGTGGAAGGATGATCACGCATAAGCAGTTGCGCAGCAGGGCGCTTGGGCGCACGGAAGTGAAGGCCGAGTTCGAAAAGTTGGCCGACGAATATTTGCTATTGGATGAGTTTCTGAAGGCTCGGTCGGAGCAGGGACTCACCCAGGCGCAAGTGGCAGAGAAGATTGGCACCACCCAGTCCGCTGTGGCGCGAATGGAATCAGGCAGTGGCAAGCATTCGCCGTCGTTCGCGACTCTGTCAAAGTATGCGGATGCTCTTGGCTGCAAGTTGGAGGTCAGGCTTGTTCGCAGGAGCGGCACAGCTAGAAACCTAACTGGTCGTCCAAGCCCGACAACGCGCAAGCGCGTTGCGGCTTGACTTCGGCGTGTGTGCCGTGCATGGCGCGAATCCAGTCGGGTGAAAGTCCTGACACCAGGTGTATGTAGAGCCGAAGGTTAGCCAAAGGACAAGTGCGTCGGCGCGAGGCGGGGTGCGGAGGAAGCCCAAGGCG
>JANNDB010000500.1:0-3746 GCA_031387285.1 Betaproteobacteria bacterium
CTCCCGAACAACTGGCGCAACGCGCCGCCACCAATGGGGTGACACTCTGGGCGCTGACCGACCATGACGAAATAGGCGGCCAGGCCCGCGCGGCGGCGGCAGCCCGCGCCAACGGCATGCGTTACCTCACCGGCACCGAAATATCGGTCACCTTCATCGGAAAGACCGTGCACATCGTCGGTCTTGGCTTCGATCCCGATGACGCCGCCATGATCAGCGGCCTGGTGCGCACCCGCGGCGGGCGCGGCCAGCGGGCGCAGGAGATGTCGGAGCAACTGGAGAAGGTGGGCATTCATGGCGCCTACGAAGGCGCGCTGAAGTTCGCCGGCAACCCGGAGCTCGTCTCGCGCACCCACTTCGCCCGCTTTCTAGTGGAAACGGGCGTGTGCCGGGAAACCAACGAGGTGTTCCGCAAGTTCCTCACCGAGGGCAAACCCGGTTATGTGGAGCACCGCTGGGCTTCGCTGAAGGATGCCGTGCAGTGGATCACACAGGCCAAAGGCCTTGCGGTGATCGCCCACCCGGCGCGCTACCGGTTCAGCGCAAATGAAGAGTTCGCCCTGTTCAGCGAATTCAAGACCCACGGTGGCCAGGGTGTGGAAGTGGTGACCGGCAGCCACAGCGTGGCGGAGTACACGGTTTATGCCGACGCCGCCCGTGAATACGGGCTCGCCGCCTCGCGCGGCAGCGACTTCCACAGCCCCGACGAATCGCATACCGACCTGGGCACCCTGCCACCGCTGCCGCAGGGCCTGACACCCGTGTGGGAACTGCTGGAGTCGCGCATCCAGTGACAGCGCCACGCCCTGGCGGCGTGGCCAAAGGCGCGGCGAACCTGACATGGCGCAGTTCTTTGACATTCATCCCGAGAATCCGCAGCCACGCCTGCTGAGGCAAGCCGTCGCACTGCTGGCCAAGGGCGGCATCCTGGCCGTTCCTACGGACTCCAGCTATGCGCTGGTCTGCCACCTCGATGACAAGGCCGCGGTGGACCGCATGCGCCGCATCCGCGGCGTGGACGACAAGCACCACCTCACCCTGCTCTGCCGCGACCTGAGCGAACTGGCGAGTTACGCCCGAGTGGACAACCGCCAGTTTCGTCTGATCAAGTCCGCCACGCCCGGCCCCTACACCTTCATCCTGGAGGCGAGCAAGGAAGTGCCGCGCCGCGTGAGCCATCCGCAGCGCAAGAGCATCGGCATGCGCGTGCCAGCGCACCGCGCGCTGCAAGACCTGCTGGCGCTGCACGGCGCGCCGCTGCTGGCCACCACGCTCATCGCACCCGGTGACACGGAGCCCATGAACGACCCGCACGCCATCCGCGAACGATTCGAGCACCAGCTCGAAGCCGTGCTCGATGCCGGCGCCTGCAGCCTGGAACCGACCACCGTGGTGGACCTCACCAGTGGCGACCCGGTGCTGCTGCGCCAGGGCGGCGGCGACGCCGCGGCGCTCGGGCTGTAAGGGCTTTCAGCTCCACCCACTCTGAGACAATCCACGGGTGGACATCGCCCAAATCATCCAGACCATCACCCTCTACGCTTTGCCGGTGGTGTTTGCCATCACGGTGCACGAGGCCGCTCACGGTTACGCGGCGCGCCATTTCGGCGACAACACGGCCTGGGCCCTGGGGCGCGTCACGCTCAACCCGATCAAGCACATCGACCCGATCGGCACCATCCTGATGCCGCTGATGTTGTACTTTGCGACGGCAGGTACGTTCCTCTTTGGATACGCCAAACCGGTTCCCGTGCAGTTTGGCAATCTGCGCAACCCCAAGCGCGACATGGTCTGGGTCGCGCTGGCCGGGCCCGGCGCGAATCTGGTGCAGGCGATTGCGTGGGGTGCGCTGTTCCTGACGCTGCAGGGCCTTGGCGTCACCGAGTACTTTTTCCTGAAGATGTGTGAAGCCGGTGTGCTGGTCAACGCCGCCATGTTCGTCTTCAACCTTTTCCCGTTGCCACCTCTGGACGGGGGGCGCATCCTGGTGGGGCTGCTGCCCTACCGGATGGCCGCACAGGTCGCGCGCATCGAGCCCTGGGGTTTCTTCATTGTGATGGCACTGATCGTGGCACGCGTGCTGGACAACCTGTGGATGAAGCCGCTGATGGCGCTCACCGGCATGCTGCTCAACTTCGTGCTGCAGCCAGTGCGGCTATTGTTTGCCTCCTGATCTCCAAAATCCTTTTCTGCACCATGGCTGTCACGCGCTTTCTCACCGGCATCACCACCAGCGGCACGCCCCACCTGGGCAACTACGTGGGCTCCATCCGCCCGTCGGTGCGCGCCAGCCAGCGCGCCGACGTCGAGAGTTTCTACTTCCTGGCCGACTACCACGCGCTGATCAAGGTGGAGGACCCGGCGCGCATCCAGCGCTCAACGCTGGAGATCGCCGCCAGCTGGCTGGCAGCCGGCCTTGACCCGCAACGCGTGACCTTCTACCGCCAGTCAGACATCCCCGAAATCCCTGAGCTCACCTGGTTCCTGACCTGCGTGACCGGCAAAGGCCTACTGAACCGCGCCCACGCCTACAAGGCTGCCGTGGACAAGAACACGGCCTCCGGCAACGACACCGATGCCGACGTCACGGCCGGCCTTTTCATGTACCCGGTGCTGATGGGCGCCGACATCGTGATGTTCAATGCACACAAGGTGCCGGTGGGGCGCGACCAGGTGCAACACCTGGAGATGGCGCGCGACATGGCAGCCAGCTTCAACCACCGCTACGGTGTGCATTTTGTGTTGCCTGAAGTGGTGATCGAAGAGTCCGTGGCGCTGCTGCCGGGTACCGACGGACGCAAGATGAGCAAGAGTTACGACAACCATATTCCGCTCTTTGCGCCACGTGCCCAGCTCCGAAAATTGATCGCCGGCATCGTCACCGATTCACGTGCCCCGGGTGAACCCAAACAGGTCGAAGGCTCGGCGCTGTTCCAGATCTACCAGGCCTTTGCCACGGAGGACGAATCCGCCAGCCTGCGCCAGCAGTATGCCGACGGCATCAGCTGGGCCGATGCCAAGCAGTGCGTGTTCGAACGGCTTGATCAGGAGATCACGCCGATGCGCGAACGTTATGAGAGCCTGCTGCGTGATCCCGCAAGCATTGAAGACATGCTGATCGCCGGCGCCGCCAAGGCGCGCGCCATCGCCACACCTTTCATGGGGCAGTTGCGCCATGCGGTGGGCTTGCGCAACCTGGGCGCGCAGGGTGGAAAGGCATCGGGATCCGCCAAGGCGGCGAAAGCGGCAGTTCCGGCGTTCAAGCAGTACCGTGAGAAGGACGGGCAGTTCTACTTCAAGCTGGCCGATGCGCAAGGGCGGGTGCTGCTGCAAAGCTCCGGCTTCACCGCACCAAAGGATGCCGGCGCCATCATCGCCCGGCTGCAGGCAGAAGGGGTCGTCGCCGTTGCGGCGCTGGAGGCCAAGGTGCAACTGGCTGCCGGCGTCACCCTGGACGACGTCGGCGAGGCCCTCGCACTACTCGCCGCAACGGCGACCTGATGCGCCCCGATATAATTCGGCGCTTCGAGGCGCACAACATCTGGAGAGGTGGCAGAGTGGCCGAATGTACCTGACTCGAAATCAGGCGTACCGCAAGGTACCGTGGGTTCGAATCCCACCCTCTCCGCCAGTTTCCCAATGAAGACTGGGTAAAAATAGGTCTTACCCCCCATAGAACCCGCCTAAAAATTTGCGCCTACTTGTTGCGGGCGTCAGCATAATTGAGTCCACAAACATTCCATGAG
>JANNDB010000501.1:0-6632 GCA_031387285.1 Betaproteobacteria bacterium
GGAGCCGGCAAGTGAGCATGCGGCCTGGCGCAGGCGGAATGGCCAGGGCGCTGCTGCTCGCGTTCACGCTCGTTGGGTCGTTGTCCGCTTTCGCACAAATTGCCGTACCACCCCTGACAGGGCACGTCATCGATCAGACCGGTACGCTCACCACGGAACAGAAGACCAGCCTGGAGCAAACCCTGGCAGCGTTCGAAGCCCGCAAAGGCAGTCAACTAGCGGTGCTGATGGTCGCCACCACGGCCCCGGAAGCCATAGAGCCATACGCCCTGCGGGTTGCGGAGCAATGGAAGCTGGGGCGCAAGAAGGTCGATGACGGCGCCATCCTGGTGGTTGCCAAGACGGATCGCACGCTGCGTATCGAGGTCGGATACGGCCTGGAAGGCGCGCTCAACGATGCCACCAGCAAACGCATCATCGACGAGACCATCCTGCCGCGATTCAAGCAGCAAGACTTCGCCGGCGGCATTCAGGCCGGGGTCGCGCAGATCGTCCGTGTGGTTGACGGCGAGCCCTTGCCGCAACCCGCCGCAAAGGGCGGCGCGGGCGTTGGAGATATCGGAAACATCGGTCAGTACGCCCCGATTCTGTTCATCCTTGCTCTCGTTGGAGGCGGGGTTCTGCGCGCTGCTTTGGGCAAAGTTCCTGGTGCGGTGGCAACCGGCGGGGCCGTGGCGGTGGTGGCCTGGTTGTTTGCCGGCGCCTTGTCCATTGCCCTGATCGCCGGAGTGGTTGCGCTGTTCTTTACTTTGCTGGGAGGCGGTATGGGCGGGCGTGGAATGGGCGCTTACTACGGCGGCATGGGTCGGGGTGGTGGCCGCGGTGGTTTTGGTGGCGGTGGATTCAGCGGCGGCGGTGGTGGCTTTGGTGGCGGTGGTGCGTCGGGGAGGTGGTAAACATGAAGATCAAACGCATCGTCAAGCATCTGCTTGTGACCAGCGGTCACGTCAGACGGGCCTTTCCGCAGAGTGCACTGCGCGAGATAGAGGACGTGATCAAGGCCAGTGAGGCTGAACATACCGGTGAGATCCGCTTCGTCGTGGAAGGCGGACTCGACGGCATGCCGCTGTTCAAGGGGCAGTCGGCGAGAGAGCGCGCGATCGATCTGTTCTCGCAGTTGCGCGTGTGGGACACCCAGGACAACAGTGGCTTGCTGATCTATGTGTTGCTTGCCGATCGGGCTGTAGAGATTGTTGCGGATCGCGGCATCAGCGCAAAAGTAAGCCCGCACGAATGGACCCGGATTTGCAGCCAGATGGAAGTGGCCTTCAAGAAACTGCAATTTGAGCTTGGCGTAGTCGGGGGCCTTCAGTCCGTGACCCATCACCTCGTAGAGCATTTTCCAGCGGATGGTCGCAGCGGGAACGAACTGCCAGACAAGCCGGTGGTGCTGTGAGCAGGTCAACCACGCGATCGTCGGTAGGGACGTCGAATCCCAGGGGCCAGTGCATCAGCGTGTTCCGGCCTGGACGGATGCCCGGCAGCCAGACTCGGCAATGACTGCCGGCACATTCCCCGACGCGATGGCGCCTGCGCCTGTCGCGTTGCGGCCTGTGCAATTGGCCTGGCTGGCGGCGGCGGTTTTGGTTGTATCGGCCGGCTACGGGGCGCTGATGCCTTTGTTGCCGGGTTGGCTGGCGCCCATGATGCCGGACGCAAGCGCCACCGAAATCGCTCGCCACGTCGGTTTTCTCAGCGGCGTTTATGCGGCGGGTGTACTGGTCGGGGCCTTGTTGTGGGGGGTCGTCTCCGATCGCGTCGGGCACGGTCGAATCCTCATCATCGGGCTTATCGGGTACGTTGTCAGCCTGTTGCTTCTGCTTGTGCCGGGGGTTGACAGTGTGTGGGCAATCTACCTTCTGCGCGGCTCCACCGGCTTCTTTGTGGCGGCGGTCATTCCGGTGGTTTCAGCGCTGGTTGCCGAGTACACGCCCGAGGAGCACAGGGCACAGCGCTTCGCGTGGCTGGGTGCCATGTCGCTGCTTGGTTTCCTGTTTGGCCCCGGGTTGAACGTGGTTGCCGTCCTTGTCGAATCATGGTTCGGCGATACGGTAGCTTCCGCCACGCTTTCGGCGCGGGTTGTGCTGGGTCTGTCGGCATTGCTAGGCGCAGTGATGATGCTCGGACTGGCGCGCACTTTGCCTCCATCGCGCGCTTCCGCTGCTGTAACTCGGGCCGATTCAGCGACCCCCGCCCAAGGCCACCCTGTCGCGCTCCTCTGGCTCAACGGCGCGCTGATGTTCGTGCTGGCGGGCTTTGAACTGGGCATCGTATTGCAGGGACAGCAAGAGGGCGGCCAGTCCTCGCGCCAGGCGGCATTGATGTTCGCCGAGTGCAGCCTGGTCATGCTGGGCGTCAACGCCTTGCTCTTTTTCACGTCCCTGCTGGAGAAGATTGCCGCTCGCATCCTTATCGGCGCCGGCCTGGTGCTGGCAATGGCCGGGCTGGTTGTGCTGAGCCAGCATCGCTCGGAGTTATGGATGTATCTGGGCGTCAGCTTTACTTCCGCCGGCACCGGTCTGGTGTTACCGGTCATTGCTTACCTGGCCGCAGGCGCTTCAGCCGACAAACTCGGCACGACGATGGGGGGACTGGCGGCGGCCGCCGGCCTCGGTCAGACACTCGGATCGGCCGCCGGCGGGTGGCTGTTTGGTGCATTCGCTCAGAGCAGCTTTGCCTGGCTGACCGTTCCCCTTATCGTCGTGCTGATCTGCCTCTTGGCCCGGCCGCTTTGGTGGTCGGGCGTGACGGCCAAATTCACCCACGGCGGCACGCGCCAACGAAGGGCAATCCTGACCCCGGCTGGCAAGGGGGAGGCGCTTTTCGGCCAGGCCGAGCCTATCGACGGCAGTGAAGCAAGATTTCAACAGTGTCCAACCAAACCAACCATGAAAGGTAGATCACCATGCAAACCGAACTTTTGAAAGTAACGGGAATGACTTGCGGCGGCTGCGTCAACTCGGTAACGAAGGCGCTCAAAGCCGTCTCCGGGGTCAGTGACGCAAAAGTGTCGCTGTCAACCGGTGAGGCGACAGTGCAATTCGATGAAGGGATGACCTCGCCTGATCGATTGAAATCGGCGGTGCTAGAGGCGGGTTATGGCGTAAATGCAACCGTTTCCGCGGCTGCTCCGAAATCCAGAGGCGGCTGCTGTTGAACGGGACACCTGTTCGACTCGAACCTGGCCGGCCACGGCCGCCAGTGGGTTTCAAATCGATAGATCAATTTGGCAGGGAGTAAATCATGGAATGGCTGTCGCAAAATTGGGTTTGGGTTCTGTTTTTTGTCGCGTTCATGGCGATGCATATGTTTGGCCATGGTGGCCATGGTGGCCATGGCGGGCACGGTGGGCACGGTGGGCACGGTGGGCACCGAGGGGGCAGTGACGATCAGGATACGGCTCCCAAGCCCGCTGGCAAAGACGGGACGCAACGCGGTCCCGAACCGGGGGCGCAGCACCGCCACTAATGGGTGAAACCTAATTTGAAAAGGAGCCACGTATGCTGAATATCAAAGTTGTGACATGGTCATTGGCGAGCTGGACGACGTTTTCGTTTGTGTTTTGTGTTGCATTTGCCATGTTGACGCCGTCGACCCTCTATATGCACGCGCTTCTCCTGCAGGTTCTGCCAGGGTTCGAATGGTTCAGCTGGCGGGGCTTTCTCGTTGGCTTGATTGAGAGCTTCCTGTATGGCGCATTCGCCGGTCTTGTCTACGTGCCCATTTACAACTTCTTCCATCGCCAGTGGGTGAGGCAATAAGAGAACTGGAAGTTTCCGCGGCGGAGCGGGCGGAAGACTGCTCGTTCGCTCTGGCGTATTTTCAGGACGCACACTGCTTTGGCGCGGATGAGTCCACTTCCATCGATCACAGGGTGCCTCTTTCCATGTTCTCAATACGATCACTCGGAAGGGGGATCACATTTCAACGGCTTAGGCCTCATCCCGGAGCAAGAAGCCACCAAGTTATCCCGGAGACCTTATGCATGATGTCCTGACCCCTGAGCTGCTGCGCAAAATGCACGCTTATTGGCGCGCCGCGAATTACCTTTCAGTCGGGCAGATCTATCTGCGAGACAACCCGCTGCTTGACAAGCCGCTCGCACTCGCCCATGTCAAGCCGCGTCTGCTGGGCCATTGGGGCACCACTCCGGGTTTGAACCTGCTCTATGTCCACCTGAATCGGCTGATCAAGGCGAACGATCTGAACCTGATATACGTCATCGGTCCAGGCCATGGCGGCCCTGGCATCGCGGCGCACACGTATCTGGAAGGGTCATACACCGAGCACTATCCGTCGATCGAGCAAAACCGCGAAGGACTGCAACGTCTTTTTCGCCAATTTTCCTGGCCGTATGGGATCCCCAGTCACGTCTCGCCGGAAACCCCCGGTTCCATTCATGAGGGGGGAGAACTGGGTTACTCATTGGCCCACGCCTACGGCGCCGCTTTTGACAACCCGGATCTGATCGTGGCTTGCGTGATCGGCGACGGCGAGGCCGAAACCGCGGCTCTGGCAACCAGCTGGCAGTCCAATAATTTCCTGAACCCTGCACGCGATGGGGCGGTGCTTCCAATCCTGCATCTGAACGGCTTCAAGATTGCCAATCCGGCGGTGCTGGCGCGTCTCAGTCGCGAGCAACTGACAGACCTGATGCGGGGATATGGCCATGAGCCCCATTTCGTCGAAGGCGACGATCCGGCGCGTGTGCATCAATCCCTCGCCGGCACGCTCGATGCAGTTCTATCGCAGATTCGCCAGATTCAGGCAGGCGCGCGTTCGGGCCCCATGAGCGATATGCGGGATCGCCCGCGCTGGCCCATGATTGTGCTGCGGACACCCAAAGGATGGACCGGCCCCAAGTTTGTCGATGGCAAGCCGGTTGAGGGCACCTGGCGATCGCATCAGGTCCCGATCGGGGAGATCAAGACTACCGAACATCTGCGGCAGCTCGAAGACTGGCTCAAGAGTTACCGGCCCGAAGAATTGTTTGACCAGGCAGGAAGATTCCGCGAGGAATTCGCTGCGCTTGCGCCGGCTGGCAAGCGCCGCATGGGCAGCAATCCCCACGCCAATGGCGGCGAACTGCTCAAACCTCTGTTGATGCCCGACTTCCTGGATTACGCGGTACCAGTGCCGATACCGGGCGGAGTCGAGGCTGAAGCGACCCGGGTTCTCGGACATTTTTTGCGTGATGTGATGAAGCGCAATCTGGAGCAGCAAAACTTTAGACTGTTCGGGCCGGACGAGACCGCGTCGAATCGGCTGGAGGCTGTGTTCGAGGTTTCCGGTAAAGCATGGATGGGCCCGATCGAGGAGGGCGACAACCATCTCAGCGCCAATGGCCGCGTCATGGAGGTGCTGAGCGAGAACCTTTGCGAAGGATGGCTTGAGGGCTACCTGCTTACCGGGCGCCATGGCCTGTTTTCCTGCTACGAGGCCTTCATCCACATCGTGGATTCGATGTTCAATCAGCACGCCAAGTGGTTGAAGGTGACCCGCCAGATTCCATGGCGCCGGCCGATCGCTTCGCTGAACTATCTGCTCACCTCGCATGTCTGGCGGCAAGACCACAATGGCTTTTCGCACCAGGACCCAGGTTTCATAGACCATGTGGCGAACAAGAAGGCCGACGTTGTACGCATCTATCTTCCGCCCGACGCAAACTGCCTTTTGTCGGTCACTGACCACTGTTTGCGCAGCCGCAGCTACGTCAACCTGATCATTGCGGGCAAGCAGCCGCAGGCCCAATGGCTTGCCATGGATGCCGCCGTTCGCCACTGCACCGTCGGTGCGGGTGTCTGGAATTGGGCCAGCAACGATGGCGGGCATCCGGACGTGGTGCTGGCGTGCGCCGGCGATGTGCCGACGCTGGAGGCGCTGGCCTGCGTCACGCTGCTGCGCGTGTACGTCCCTGACATCCGCATCCGCTTCGTCAACGTGGTGGACCTGATGGTCCTGCAGCCCCGATCCGAGCACCCGCATGGCCTGGAAGACCATGATTTCGACGAAATGTTCACCATCAACACACCCGTGATCTTTGCCTATCATGGGTATCCCGCGATGATTCACAAGCTGACCTATCGCAGGCGCAACCACGACAACATCCATGTGCGCGGCTACAAGGAAGAGGGCACCACAACGACCCCGTTCGACATGGTGGTGCTGAACAATCTGGACCGTTATCAACTCGCGCTGGACGCCATCCGGCGAATTCCGCGCCTTGAGCCCTTGGTGGAGCATGCAACCGCCCGTTACCTGGCGACCATGGAACGCCACAAGCGGTATATCAGCGAGCACGGCGACGACATGCCGGAAGTCCGGGACTGGCGCTGGACGCCGTGAACACGCTGTCCGAGCGGGTCGCGCCAGCGCCGAAAAGGGATTGAGAATGACCCGAACGCTTACTGACACCTTTTTCCTGATCGACGTGGACAACACGCTGCTGGACAACGACCGCATCGTGGCCGATCTGCACCGCCACCTCGACCAGGAATTCGGCGCGATCAGCGCCAGCCGCTATTGGGTGCACTTCGAGGCCTTGCGCGGCGAACTCGGCTACGCCGACTACCTCGGCGCACTGCAGCGCTACCGGATCGATGCGGAACTTGGTGAGGCTGGCGACTTGCGCC
>JANNDB010000739.1:0-4367 GCA_031387285.1 Betaproteobacteria bacterium
ATGGCCACTGCGCTGCTGGCCGATCAGGGTGCGTCGGTGATCAAGGTCGAAGCGCCTGAAGGCGACACCAGCCGCATCGTCGGCCCGGCCAAGGGTGACCTGTCTGCCACCTTCATCACCGTGAACCGCGGCAAACGCTCGATCGCGCTGGACCTCAAACACCCTGAGGCCAGCGCCATCCTGCACAGGCTGGTGCGCCGGGCCGACGTGCTGGTGAGCAACTTCCGCCCCGGCGTGCTGGAGCGGCTCGGCCTGGCCCCGGCCCAGCTGAAAGACTTGAACCCGACCTTGGTCCAGTTGTCGATCACCGGCTTTGGTCCCGACGGCCCGCGTGCCGAAGACCGGGCCTACGATGCGGTCATCCAGGCCGTGGCCGGCGTGTCGGTGTCCCACCGTGACAAACACACCGGCCAACCCGGTTTGTTGTCGACCACCGTGTGCGACAAGCTCACGGCCCTGACAGCGGCCCAGGCCGTGACCGCAGCGCTGTTTGCACGCACGCGCGACGGCCAGGGCCGCCTGGTGGAGGTGTCGATGCTCGACGCCACGCTCGCCTTCCAGTGGGTGGACGCGATGTACAACCATGTGTTCCTCGATGCGCCGCCGCAGGGCTTTCCCGAGATCGGCAGCACGCTCAAGCCGTACGCCACGGCCGACGGCATGGTGGCGGTAATGATGCCGCAGCAGGCCGAGTTTGCAGCGCTGTGCCGCGCGCTGGGGCGGCCCGACATCGCACAGGACGCGCGCTTTTGCACACCGCAGGCGCGCAGTCGCCATCCGGCAGAGTTGCGCGCGATGCTCGAACCGCTGGTGGCCCTGCAAGACACCGCAGCACTCGAGGCTGCCGGACGTCGCGAGGGTGCGCCCATGGGCCGGGTCAACGAGCGCCATGACGTGGTGACCGACCCTCAGGTTGTGCACAACCAGGTGCTGGTCGAGTTGGACCATGGCGCCGTTGGCACTGTGCGTCTGGCCCGGGCTGCGGCGCGTTTTGACGGGGTGGCGAGTGGAGCAACGGTCAGTGCACCCCACCTGGGTGAACATGGCCGCGCCATCCTGCAGGAACTCGGTTACGACGCAGGGCAGATAGATCGGTGGCTTCGCAGCGGCGTGCTGCGCGGCGTGCCCAGCTGAAGCCGCTCGGGCCGGTCAGGTCAGGGCCGGGCCGTGACCGCTTCCGCCTCGATCTCCACCCGGTACCCGTCGCCGATCAGCGCACCGACCTGCAGCAGGGTGTTGGCCGGCCGGATCGCACCGAAGTACCGGCCATGCGCCTCGCTCACGGCCTGCCAGTCGTTGGCGTCGCTAAGGTAGACCCGGGTGCGCACCACGTCGTCCAGGCGCCCGCCCAGGGACCGGATGCTGGCTTCGATCTTGTCCAGAATGTAGGTGGCCTGCGCGCCAGCGTCATTCCTGCCGATCAGTTGCCCGCCGCCGTGGGTGGCGGTGGTACCCGAGACCAGGATCCGGTCGCCGATGCGCATGGCGCGCGAGTAGCCGGCCAATGGTTCCCAGATGCTCCCGCTGCTGATGTTCCAGCGGTCGGCATGGCCTGGGACCGGCACACGCTCCCAAAGGGCAGGCAGGGTGTCCAGGTGGTGGCTCAGGTCTCCCGACGCAGTGAGGAACGGCGGGCGGCGGTATTCGTCGCCGCAGTCACCGGGCAGGCGCCGGGTGCGCGCGAACGCCTCCTGCAGCCGGGCATGGTCGTCTTCGTCCAGAGAAAACCCGAACACCTTCAAGTTGTCCGCCCGGTGCTCGGACTCGCCCAGGCGCGCGCCCACGATGACGGCCGCCAGCGCAGGCTGCTCCAGCACCCAGCGTGTGGCCACGTTGGACACCGAAACGCCGTGCTTGCGCCCTATCTGTTGCGCCGCGGTCAAAACCCCCTGGAGGGCATCCCACCCACCCACGGCGTGGATGAAGCGCTGGTACTTCATCTTGCTCCAGTCGGACACGACATCCGGCTCGGCGGCCCCCACCCAGCGATCGCTCAAGAAGCCGCCGCCGAGCACGCCGTAGGCGATCAGGCGGACACCACGCTCGATGCACAGTTGCGACATCGCCTCCGTTGCGCGCCGGTCCAGCAGGGAGAGACACACCTGGTTGCTCGCCACCGGAATGCCCTCCGCGAGCAGCACGCGCAGATGCGCGGTGTCGAAGTTGGCCAGGCCGATATGGGCGATCAATCCCTCCTGCCGCAGGCGTGCCAGCTCGACCATGGCATCGATATAGCCAGGATGGTCGAATGTCCACCAGTGGAATTGCAGCAGGTCGATACACGGCACCCGCATCCGCTCGAGCGAACGCTGCACTGCCGCGCGTACCGTGGCCGCCGTCATCGGGCCAGGCGGCGGGCACCACTTGGTGAAGGCACGTACGCTGCCCGGCTGGGCAGACGACAGGAGTTCCCCGGTAATCACTTCGGCCGAACCGTAATGGTCGGCCATGTCAAAGGTATCGAAACCCGCCGCCACGTACTCGGCCAAGGCCGCAGCGGCCGGGACAACGTCGAGCGGGGTACCGCCGCGCTCCATGTCGGCCACCTGCCACAGGCCGGTGACCATCCGCGCTATCTCCAGCCCGGGCGCCAGCAGGGTGCGCTCGGGCCTGACCCGGGCGCCAGCGGCAGCGGACCCGCTACTCACTTGGGCAGGCGCCCCTGTATGGCCTGGACGTCCTCGGTCGACATCTGGCCCACCGTGACCACTTCGCCGTTGGTGATGCGCCAGGTCCGGAACGGCCCGACGATATCGCCGTTGCGGTCGAACTGCACGTTGCCGATCACGCCGACGTAACGCACCGGCTTCTTTTCGCGGATGAGCTGCAGCGCACGCGCAAAACCCTGCGGGCCGGCATGCACCACCTCGCCGCCCGGTTCGGTCACCTTGCGGATCGAGTCACGGATGGCGGCGGCTTCGAACTTGCCAGCATGCGCAATCGCCAGGCCAAGGATCGCTCCGGCATCAAAAGCGCGGTCGGCAGCCGGTGCACCGGCGTCGAAACCGCCACTCATGGCCGGGTAGGCGGTGGCGAAGAAATCGGTCGAGGGCGTCTTGGTGGTACCCGAAGAGGTGCCAAAGGCGTTGGCGAGGAACTGTGGACCCACACCCTTGATGAAGTCGGCGGCATTCATGCCGTCGTTCAACAGGAACTTCTGCGGCCCGCCCTGCTGGATCCAGGTGCGCACGATGGTGGTGCCGTCGCCCGGGTAGCCTATGAAATACAGCGCTGGCGGGTCGCCCTTGAGTGCGTTCGTTACCTCGGCGTTATAGGAGGCTTGCGCCGGGTTGTAGGGCGTGATGCTGCTGATCTTGCCACCCAGGGCCTCATACGCACGGCGAAATTCCGCCAGCATGTTGACGCCGAAGTCGTTGTTGACGTGGATGATGGTCAGGTTGTTCAGACCCTGGTCAAGCGCGTACTTTGCGGCCGCAGTGCCCTGCAGGGCGTCACTGGTGATGGTACGGAAAAACCAGCCGTTGGTCTTGCCTTCCAAGGCCATCCTTGTCAGCGTGGGGGAGCTCGATGCGGGCGAAATCTGCACGACACCGGCCGGCCCGGTCACCGAGGTCACGATGGGGATCGACACCGAGCTGATGATGCCGCCGATGATGGCCGGCACTTTCTTCAGATCGACCAGTTGGCGCGCCTGGTCAACCGCCACCGAACCCTGGCTTTGTGCGTCACGCAGGTCGAAGGCCAGTTTGCAACCGGCGATGCCTTGCGCCCCGGCGGCCTTGTTGAGCTCGTTGAAAGCCAGTTCGACGGATTTGCTGGCTGCCTGTCCGAAGCGCCCGGCGGCGCCAGTGAGGGACACGACCATGCCCGCGGTGTGGGTGCAGGCGGGGGTCTGGGCACTGGCTCCAAGGGGGGCCAGTGCGGCCAAGGTGGCCAGGGCGGTTGCAGAAAGTAGAAAACGCATGGTCAGGTTGCTCCGGGTGGGTTGAATTCAGGTCTTGTTCAGGTCGTACTTCATGATGCGGCCGTGCGGTCCGGCCTTGTCACGTTCGAGAGTGTAGGTGTCCGAGCCCGGGCCCGGGTGCACCGCCAGGATGGCATCGATCGCGGCATGGTCGGCAGCGTCGAGTTGCAGGCCGAATACTGCCAGCGTGGCGTCGATCCGGTCCGCGTAGCGGGCGCCGACGATCGCTGCCGCCACGGACGGCTGCTCCAGCACCCAGCGGGTGGCCACAGCGGCAATCGGTACACCGTGCCGCCTGGCGATGCTGTCGAGTGTGCCCAGCAAGGCCTGGAACGCCGCCCATCCGCCAAACTCGTCAATGACCAGCTTGTACTTGACCAGCGAACGGTTGGTCAGGCCGGCGAGCGGCTCTTGCTGCCCGAGCCAGCGCTCGGAGAAAAAG
>JANNDB010000517.1:0-4895 GCA_031387285.1 Betaproteobacteria bacterium
CGAAGAAGACGTAGAAGAGCAGCCCGTCCAGTGCGCAGAAGACGCCGATCATCAGGCCACTCAATATCAGGAAGGCGCCCATGTACTGGTTGACACGGCGGGTAATGACTTCCCAGCCGGCGATGATGACAACCAGGTTCATGAAGGCCGTCAGCAACACGAACCACAGCGAAATGCCGTCCACGCCCAGGTGGTAGTTCACGTTGAAGCGGCCTATCCACGGCGTGATTTCCACAAACTGCATCGCGGCGGTGCCCAGCTTGAAGGCATCGTACAAAGGCAGCGTCACCAGAAAAGAGGCCAGCGCGCCGATCAGGGCGACCCAACGCACGACATGGGCGTGTTCATCGCGGCCAATCGCCAGCAACACGACACCGAAAACGATCGGCATCCAGATAGCCAGGCTCAACAAACCCATCTTCTTGATCTCCTAGCGCCAGACGAAGTACGTCATCAGGACAATCACACCCAGACTCATGGACAGCGCGTAGTGGTACAGGTAACCGGTCTGCAGGCGTCGGGCGACGGCAGATACGGCAGACACCAGCTTCCAGGAGCCATTGACCAGCACGCCATCGATCAGCGCCTGATCGCCGCCCTTCCAAAGGCCGATGCCGAGCGCGCGGGCAGCGCGTGCCAGCACGTTTTCATTGAACCAATCCACGTAGTACTTGTTGTCCAGCAAGGTATACAGGGGCATGACCCGCGCCTTGATGCGCGCCGGCAGGGCGGTGTTGACCATGTACAGGTAGTAGGCGCAGGCCACACCGGCCAATGCGAGCCAGAACGGCGCAGTGGTCAGCGCATGCAAAGCCATCTGGACCGGCCCGTGGAACTCACGGGCCATCTCGGCCATGGCACGGTGAAGCTGGCCGTTCACCGTGATCGAGTCCTTGAAGAATTCCCCGAAAAGCATGGGCGCAATGGTCACGAAGCCAATCACTACCGAGGGACTGGCCAAAAGCACCAGCGGCAAGGTCACGACCCAGGGTGACTCATGCGGCGCATGGTGGGTATCGTGCCCGCCATGGTGGCCGTCGTGGTGATGCGCATCCGGGTTCTGGTCAAAGCGCTCCTTGCCGTGGAACACCAGAAAGTACATGCGAAAGGAATAGAAAGCCGTCACGAACACGCCGGCCAGCACCGCGAAATGGGCGAACCCGGCTCCCGGCAAGTGGCTGAAATGAGCGGCTTCAATGATGCTGTCCTTGGAATAAAACCCGGCAAAAAACGGCGTGCCTATCAACGCCAGTGAACCCAGCAAGCAAGTGATCCAGGTGATGGGCATGTACTTGCGCAGCCCCCCCATCCAGCGAATGTCCTGGTTATGGTGCACACCCATGATGACCGAGCCGGCCGCGAGGAACAGCAGCGCCTTGAAGAAGGCGTGCGTCATCAGGTGGAACACGGCCACGGAATACGCCGATGCCCCCAGGGCGACCGTCATGTAACCCAGCTGCGAGAGTGTGGAGTAGGCGACGACGCGCTTGATGTCGTTCTGGATGATGCCCAGAAAACCCATGAACAGCGCGGTGATGGCGCCTACCACGAGCACCAGGTTCAACGCGGTGTCACTGAGCTCAAACAGCGGCGACATGCGCGCCACCATGAAAATGCCAGCCGTGACCATGGTGGCCGCATGGATCAGCGCCGAGATCGGCGTCGGGCCTTCCATGGAATCGGGCAACCAGACATGCAGCGGGAACTGCGCCGACTTGCCCATGGCGCCAATGAACAGGCAGATGCAGATCGCGGTAATCAGCATCCAGCCGGTACCCGGCATCACGGCTTTGGCCAGTTCCGGCGCCTTGGCGAACACCTCGGTGTAGTTCAAGGTGCCGGTGAACGCCAGTATCAGGCCGATGCCCAGGATAAATCCGAAGTCACCCACACGGTTCACCAGGAATGCCTTCATGTTGGCAAATATCGCGGTGGGACGATTGAACCAGAAGCCGATCAGCAAGTAGGACACGAGGCCTACCGCTTCCCAGCCGAAGAAGAGCTGCAGCAAGTTGTTGCTCATCACGAGCATCAACATCGAAAACGTGAACAGCGAGATGTAGGCGAAGAAACGGTTGTAGCCGTCGTCGTCGTGCATGTAGCCCACGGTGTAGATGTGCACCATCAGCGACACAAAGGTCACCACACACATCATCATCGCCGTCAGGCCGTCCACCAGGAAGCCGATTTCCATCTTCAGGCCACCGACGTTCATCCAGGTGTAGATGGTCTGGTTGAAGCGCGCGCCATCCATGGCCACGCTCCATAGCGTCATGGCCGACAGCACGAAGGACAGGGCAACCCCCGCGATGGTGAGGCTGTGACTGACGCCGCGGCCGATGCGGTTGCCACCAAAGGCGGTTCCAAAGACGCCAGCGATAACGGCTGACACCAGCGGCGCGAAGGCCACCGTCAGCAATACGGGCGCGGAAAGGGTTTGACTCATGTGATCAGGCCCTAGCCCTTGAGGGAGTTGAGTTCGTCCACGTTGATGTTCGACTTGTTGCGGAACAACTGCACGAGGATGGCCAAGCCGATGGCGGATTCGGCAGCAGCCACGGTAAGGATGAAGAAAACGAAGATCTGCCCGTGCATGTCACCCAGGTAATGCGAGAAGGCGACGAAGTTCATGTTCACCGCCAGCAGCATCAACTCGATTGCCATCAAGAGGATGATCAGATTCTTGCGGTTGAGGAAGATGCCGATCACCGACAGCGCAAACAGCATGGCTCCCAGCGAGAGGAAATGGCCCAGGGTCAAGGTCATGCTTTTTTCTCCGCCGGCGCTGGTGGCGCCGGTTCCGGTGGTGGCGCTGGCCGGGTCGGCTCCACCTTGACCAGGCGCAGGCGCTCGCCCGGCTGCACACGAATCTGCGCCGACGCACCGATGTGCTTGCTGTCCTTGCGGCCACGCAGCGTCAGGGCAATCGCGGCGATGATGGCGACCAGCAGGATCACGGCCGCAATCTGCACGGGGAACACATAACCGGAATACAGCAACTTGCCCAGTTCGCGCGTGTTCGATGGCTGCACAGCCGACGCTGCCACCGCAGGAGCTTCACTGATGCGAAACCCACCCATCAGCACAAATGCCATTTCGAGCGCGACCAGGGCACCGACCAGGCCGGCAATGGGAAAGTGGCGCCAGAATCCCTGGCGAATGCTGTCGACGTTGATGTCAAGCATCATCACCACGAACAGGAAAAGCACCATGACGGCACCCACGTAGACCAGTACCAGCGTGATCGCCAGAAACTCCGCCTTGAGCAGCATCCAGATCATGGATGCCTGAAAGAACGTCAATACGAGGTAGAGCGCAGCATGCACAGGGTTGCGTGCTGTCACGACCCGAAACGCCGCAAACAGCATGACGGCCGAGAACGCGTAGAAAAGACCGGCTTTGAGTTCCATGGCGGATATATCGGAAGCTGCGCTTCAGCGGTACTTGGCGTCAGCCGTGCGGCGTGCCGCGATTTCGCTCTCGTAGCGGTCACCCACAGCAAGCAGCATTTCCTTGGTGAAATACAGGTCGCCGCGTTTCTCGCCGTGGTATTCGAAGATGTGGGTTTCGACGATCGAGTCGACCGGACAACTCTCTTCGCAGAAACCGCAGAAGATGCATTTGGTCAGGTCGATGTCATAACGGGTGGTGCGGCGCGAACCATCATCGCGCACCTCGGATTCGATGGTGATGGCCATCGCCGGGCACACGGCCTCGCACAGTTTGCAGGCGATACAGCGCTCTTCGCCGTTCTCGTAGCGGCGCAATGCGTGCAGACCGCGAAAACGCGGGCTCGCCGGTGTCTTTTCCTCGGGGAACTGCACCGTGATCTTGCGCCGGAACATGTAGCGCCCGGTCACGGCCATCCCCTTGAACAACTCGAGCAGCATGAAGCTGGAGAGAAAGTCCTTGAGGGAAAAGGCCACCGGACCGGGCGCCGGGGAAGTGGAAACTGCAGTCATGGGCTTACTTCCAGATGTTGAACGGGGTCTGCATCCAGCCACCGACTACGACCAGCCAGACCAGCGTGACCGGAATGAATATCTTCCAGCCCAGGCGCATGATCTGGTCGTAGCGATAACGCGGGAAGGTCGCGCGGACCCACAGGAACATGGTGACGACCACGAAGGTCTTGGCGGCCAGCCAGATCCAGCCGGGTATCCAGTCGAGGAAGGCAAACGGCGGCAGCCAGCCCCCCAGGAACATGATCACGCACAGCGTGGACACCAGAATCATGTTGGCATATTCGGCGAGGAAGAACATGGCAAACGACATGCCCGAGTACTCGACCATGTGCCCCGCGACGATCTCCGACTCACCTTCCACCACGTCGAATGGATGGCGGTTGGTTTCGGCCAGGCCGGAGATGAAGTACACAAGGAATATCGGGAACAGCGAGAGCCAGTTCCATGACAGGATGCCCATGCCCTGCTCCGCGAAGATGCCTTTGCCCTGCCCCATGACGATGTCGGTCATGTTCATGCTGGCTGAAACCATCAGCACCACCACCAGGCAAAACCCCATGGCAATTTCGTAACTGACCATTTGCGCCGATGCGCGCAAGGCGCCCAGGAACGCGTACTTGGAATTGGATGCCCAGCCTGCGATGATCACGCCATATACCTCCAGCGAGGTGATGGCCATCAGGAACAGCAGGCCGGCGTTCACATTGGCCAGCACCACGTCCGGACCGAACGGCACAACCGCCCACGCAGCAAGAGCCGGCATGATGGTCATGATGGGACCCAGCAGGAAGAGTCCCTTGCTGGAGGCCGTCGGGAGAATGATCACCTTGGTCATCAGCTTGAGCGCGTCGGCGATGGGCGTGAGCAAACCGCCCGGGCCGACCCGGTTCGGGCCCTGGCGCAGCTGCGTGAAGGCGATGGCCTTGCGCT
>JANNDB010000550.1:0-11818 GCA_031387285.1 Betaproteobacteria bacterium
TCGACGATGGCGTCGTATTCTGGCGTCTGCCCGGCGGTGGGGTCGCTCGGCGGGCGGTAGGGCAGATTCTGCGGCGGCATACGCACCAGGTTCACCGTGATGGCTTCGTCGCGGAGCGGCGCATCCATGCCACCGCGCGCCAGGGCGAGCAACGCCTGCTGGAAGTCTTCGCGACCCAGAGCCCGGGCAGCACGCAGGAACACCATCACTTTGTTCACCCGAGCGCTCCTTTGGCGCCACAACGCAGCTGCTCAGACCAAAACATCGAGCATTTCCTTCGAAAAAGCCTGGAGTTCCGACACACGCCCTTCCTGCACCAGTCGCGCCCAGTCGGGATTGGCGATCAAGGCCCGGCCGATGGCGATCAGGTCGAAG
Source organism: Betaproteobacteria bacterium (assembly GCA_031387285.1). GTDB lineage: Bacteria > Pseudomonadota > Gammaproteobacteria > Burkholderiales > Burkholderiaceae_C > CAISIP01. Next base: position 376 of record JANNDB010000550.1, read on the forward strand.
TCGCCTTGCCCGATACAGCGCTGCAGCCGCTCGATGTCCTCGGGCACCACCTCCGCGCGCACCTTTCCCATTGTCGACTTGAATTCGTTGCTCAAGGTGGTGGAACCGACGGCGATGACCGGCTTGCCAGTGAGGGCGCGGGTCCAGGCTGCAAGGCTGCGCCCACTGCCGGCAAAGGCGCTTTCCCAGTAACGCCGGGTCGAGCAATGAAACAGGTCCACCCCGGCGTCGACCAGCGGCTGCAGGATGCTCTCCAACTCCTGGGGCGTCTCGGCCAGCCGTGCCGCGTAGTCCAGTTGCTTCCATTGCGAAAAGCGAAATCCGATCGGAAAACCTGGCCCGACGCGACGGCGGCACTCGCGTACCAGCTCCGCGGCAAAGCGCGTTCTGGCCACGCGCTCACCGCCGTATTGGTCGGTACGCAGGTTGGTGCCCGCCCACAGAAACTGGTCCGGCAGGTAGCCATGCGCGCCATGGATCTCGATCCCGTCGAAGCCCATTGCCAGGGCTGCCGCAGCGGCTTCGCCATAGGCCGCAATCGTCGTTTCGATGTCGACCTCGCGCATTGCGCGGCCCAGGGCCCTGTCCGGGGCCGCAAGTCCGGACGGGCTCAGGCGCTCGACGCTTGCCGAATCGGCCATGCCGATCAGGGACGGATCGAAGGCGCCGACATGCCAGAGCTGGGGCATGATGCAGGCGCCCTCGGCATGCACCGCCTGCACCACCGGGCGCCAGAGTTCCCGTTGCGGACCGAAGAAGTACGGCACAGTGGAACCGAAGGCGCCAGCGGCCTGCGGCGGTGTGCCTTCGGTAAGGATCAGTCCCACCCCGCCGCGCGCGCGCCGGCGGTAGTACTCGACCATTGCGGTGGTGGGCGCTCCGTCCTGCGCGCATTCGCGCGTCATCGGCGCCATGACGATGCGGTTGCGCAGCCGAAGCGGCCCGATCGCGAAGGTGGAAAACAGCGGCGAATCCGGCACCGGCAAGGACATTCGGCTACCTGTGCCTTCGAACGTGGCTGGCCGGTTTCAGGTCGCGAGGAAACCGCCGTCGACCGACAACTCGGCCCCGGTGATATAGGCCGACTCGTCGGATGCCAGAAACAGCACCGCATGGGCCACGTCGTCGACTTCGCCGGCGCGGCGCCAGGGCACGCGCGCCAGCAGCCGGTCGCGCGCGGCGTGGCTGCCGGCCACCTCGCCGCCTGATTCACGGTCGCGCATCGGTGGCATGGCGCCGGGGTGGATGCTGTTGACCCGGATCCGATGCGGCCCGAACTGCGCCGCTGCGCCCTTGGTCAGCGAACGGATCCCGCCCTTGGAGGCGTGGTACCCCAGATGCACCCCCGGCGTGCCAACATCGCTGCACACCGACGAGATGTTGATGATCGAGCCGCCCAGATCGAGCATGTGCGGCACCACGGCCCGTATGCCCAGGAAGGTCCCGCGCAGGTTGACCGAGATCAGGCGATCGAACAGGTCGAGCGCCGTCACGTCCGGCGCGGCGGAACCGGAGATCCCGGCATTGTTGACCAGCACATCAATACGGCCAAAGCGGGACAGGGCGACACGCACCACCTCGTCCCACTGCTGCGGGTCGGTCACATCGTGCCGGACGAACATCGCCTGCAGGCCTTGCGCCACCAGTTCACCCGCCAGCGCCGAGCCCTCACCGTCCAGTACATCCGTCATGACCACCGACGCACCCTCGCGCGCCATGCAGCGCGCATCCGCCAGACCCATGCCCGATGCCGCCCCGGTGACGATGGCGACCTTGTCCTTCAATCGCATGCTGTGTCTCCCATGTGTCCGCTGCTTCGGCCCGCCGCAGTGCGTAGCCGCCGCCGCAGCATGATTTTGCCTGCGAACGACGGCGTTGCGCCGTGAAAACCCTCATGTGACTTCGCCCGAATGGCCCTACCATTTGGTGCAAACACGGACCGGACGATGACATTCCCACACCAGCTGATCCAGAACGCCTATGTAGTGAACGATATCGACCAGGCGATCGAGCGCTGGCACGGCCTGTGGGGCATCGGACCGTTCTTCGTGCGCCGGCACATCGTGATGCAGCAGGTGCTGTACCGGGGCGCCCCGTCGACGATCGACATTTCCGCCGTCTATGTTCAGGCCGGGCCCATCCAGGTCGAACTGGTCCAGCAGCACTGCGCCGCGCCGTCCGCCTTTCGCGACATGTTTGCGCCAGGCCAGGAAGGGCTCCACCATGTGGCCATGATTCCGGACGACTACGACCGTGTGCTCGGGCATTACGCGGCGCTCGGCTACCCGGTGGCGACCGAAGTCCGCACCGCCTCTGGCCGCGGCGCCGCCTTCATCGACACGCGAACGCTGCTCGGCCACATGGTCGAGGTCTACATTCCAGGCGAAGGGATCCAGGCGCTGTACCGCAACGTGGCCGCCGCCGCCGCATCCTGGGACCGGCGCGAACTGAAGATCGAAGTCGACCCGGCGCGCTGATGCGCTGACCGCTGCGCGAACAACACAGGAGCATCCATGGCAGCCATCGTTGTGTCAACCTACAAACACGCCAACGAGACCCTGCGGCTGAACGACCTGCGCCAGGCCCTCTATGACGAGGGCGCCATTCTGATGGAGAAGGTGCTGGTGAACCTGCACGGCGAGGAGCATCGGTCGCGCAGGGCGATCGAGACCAAGGTGTTTCGCCGCGACTTCTTCGAGTGGTACGAAAAGCAGGTGTTCCCGACCACGCTGCGCGAAACCCTCGGCCCCTACCTCGCGGCGGGACGGACCGACCTGGTGGACTTCGGCTTTCGCGTCATGATGAACCTGACTGCCGATTTTTCCGGCGTCGACCGCCCACTTCGTTCGCCTGACGAAACGACCCGGCTGCTGCGCATACTGCGTACCTTCGGCAAGGCCGCCACGCTGGGCCAGGCGCTGGGCGACCGGGAAGCCATCCGCGCCGAGATCCGCCAGGCGCTGGAAGAGTTCGACGTCGACTTTTTCACGCCCTCGATGGCGCGCCGTCGCGCCCTGCTGGAGCAGCACCGGCGCGGCGAGATCGGCGAGGACGCGCTGCCGCGCGACGTGCTGGTCGAACTGCTGCGCAGCGAAAGCGAGACGCCCATCACGCACGAGGTGTTGATGAAGGAGATCGGATTCTTCCTGCTGGCCGGTGCCTTTACATCGATCCATACCCTGACCCACGCGATGCACGACATCTTCAGCTGGAGCGCTGCCCATCCGCAGGACGCCCGGCGTTATGCCGATGACCCGGTGTTCCTGCAAAAGGCAATCCACGAGAGCATGCGCCTGCATCCGTCGAGCCCGACCTCCGGTCGCCGCCCGACCTGCCCGGTCCATCTGCCCAATGGGCAGGATGCCACGCCCGACGACCTGATCAGTGTCGACCTCATGGCTGCCAACCGCGACACGACGATCTTTGGCCCGGATGCAGCCGACTACAACCCGCACCGCGCGCCACCCCACGGTGCCAGCCCGTACGGACTGTCCTTTGGCATGGGCATGCATTCCTGCATCGGCCTGACGCTGGCCGCTGGCAGCCTGCCGCGCGCCGAAGCCACCGCGCGCGAGCACCACCTGGGCACGGTGTCGCTGATCGCCCGCGCGCTGGTGCAGCACGGTGCGCGCCCCGACCCGGACCAGCCCGGCGTGGTGGACCGCTCGACCATCCGCAACAACTGGTCGGCCTACCCGATCCTGCTCAACCCTTGAGGGACGCCTGGCATGACCATCTACACCGTCTCCGCCTACGAAGCCGCTTCGGACACCCTGCGCAACCAGCAACTGGCGCAGTCCATGTACGACGAAGGCGCAGTCATCATGGCCGACGTGGTGCTGGTGCTGCACGGAGCGCCGCACCGGGCGCGCCGGCTGCTCGAGCTGCGCGTGTTCCGGCGCGACTTCTTCCGTTATTACGAGCAGGAGGTGTTCCCGGCCACGCTGGCGCAGACCATGGCGCAGCACGCTGTACGCGGATGCGTCGACCTGATGGAGTTGGGCATTGGCATCACCATGAACCTGACCGCCGACTTTGCCGGCATCGACCGGCCGCGTGGCGACGCCGATGAAACCGCGCGCCTGCTGCGCCTGGTCGGTGTGTTCGGCGAAGGCGCCATCCTGGTCCACTCGACCCGCGACAAGGACACCGTGCGTGCCGAAGTGCGCGCCGCGCTGGCCGAGTTCGACGCCAGCTTCTACCAGCCCTCGATGTCGCGCCGGCGCGCGCTGTTGGCACGTTTCGCCGCCGGCGAGGTCCCCGAGGACGCGTTGCCGCGTGATGTGCTCACCGTCTTGCTGCGCAACGAGGACAAGGTCGATCTGCCGCCCGACCTGATGATGCGCGAGATTGCTTTCTACCTGCAAGCCGGCTCGCACAGCACGGCCAACGCCACCACCCATGCCTTCCATGACGTGGTCACCTGGTGCGCGGCCCACCCCGACGACGCGCGGCGGATTCGGTCCGACCGGTTGTTCCTGCAGCGCTGTGTGCATGAGAGTCTGCGCCTGCACCCGGCCAGTCCGGTGGCGGAGCGCCGACCGGTGTGTCCGGTTGCGTTGTCCGGTGGAGAGCAGGCCGACGTGGCAGACCGGGTGGTGATAGACATGGCGGCGGCCAACCGCGACCCTGGCGTCTTCGGTGCTGACGCCGAAGACTTCAACCCGCATCGCATGCTGCCCGAGGGCATCCCGCCCTGGGGCCTGACGTTTGGCACCGGCGTGCATACCTGCCTCGGGCGCGACCTCGATGGCGGCATGCAGCCGCGCGCCGATACCGACCCCGCCACACACCAGTACGGTATCGTGCCAATGCTGGTTCAGGCCTTGCTGGAGCGCAACGCGCGACCCGACCCGGCACATCCGGCCACCCGCTCCGTCCTCACGGAGCGGCCCAACTGGGGTTGTTACCCGATCCTGCTGGATGCGTGACGGCATTGCGCCGCAGCCCATAAAGTATTCTTTGCGCCCATGACAACCCATTCTTGCAATCACTGACCCGAACAGGAGAACCGATGTCAGACCAGGTGAACCGCGACATGAACGTGGTCAACGCGAACTACCGTGGCCGGGGAACCCGAGTGCTGGAGTACGTCTGTGCCGCGCTGATCGCGTTGATGGCGATCTTGCTGATCATCCAGGTGTTCAGTCGCTACGCGCTGCACAATCCGCCGGACTGGACCGAGGAACTGGCGCGCACGGTGTTTGTGTATGCCACGTTTGTCGGTGGCGCCCTGGCCGTTGCGCGCAACGCGCATCTCAAGATCGATCAGTTGGTGCTGATGATGCCCGCAAACGTGCAGCCATGGGTCCGGCTTTTCACCAACACGGTGGCGATCATCTTTCTTGGCTGCGTGTTGTATTACAGCTCCACCATGTTGCCGCGCCTGGCGTTCCAGCCGCTGACCTCGCTGCCATTCCTGTCCAAGGCCTGGTTCTTCGCAGCGGTCCCGGTCGGCTGCAGCCTGATGCTGGTGTACGAACTGCAACGGGTCTGGGTCGAGCTACGTGGCCTGATGGGCGCCCCGGTGGCGGCAAGGAGTTGATGCCATGTTGACACTGCTGTTTGTCGTATTTCTGATTCTGTTGGCGTTGGGCCTGGACCTGTTTTCGGCCATGGGCATGGCCAGTCTGGTGTATCTGCTGGCCACGCGCGGAGGCGACATGCCGCTGCCCCTGACCCTGATTCCGCAACAACTGGTGGGTGGCGTGGACTCGTTCCCGCTATTGGCGGTGCCGATGTTTCTGCTGGCCGGGGAATTGATGACACGCGGCGGGGTGACGAACCGCCTGGTGGCATTCGCCGGTGTGCTGGTCGGGCACGTCCGAGGCGGGTTGGCGCAGGTGTCCATCGTCACCAACGTCATCATGGCCGGCATGAGCGGCAGCGCGGTGGCCGATGCGGCATCCACCGGGTCGGTGCTGATACCGGGCATGGTCAGGCGCGGCTATACGCCGGAATACGCCGCCGCCGTGATTGCCGCAGCGGCCTGCATCGGACCGATCATTCCGCCCAGCCTGATGTTCGTGGTGCTGGGTTCCATGACCAGCGTGTCGGTCGGCCAATTGTTCGCGGCCGGCATCCTGCCCGGCCTGCTCATGGCGGTGGCGATGATGTTTGTGGTCTACCGCGACTCGTTCAAGATGAACATGCCGATAGAGAAACGCGCCACCCTGCCCGAATTCTGGGCCGCCACACGAGACGCGGCACTCGCGCTTGGCCTGCCTGTCGTCATCCTGGGCACCATCCTGACCGGCTTTGCCACACCCACCGAGGCATCGGTGATAGCGGTCGCTTATGCGTTTGTGCTCGGCGTGTTCATCTACCGGGAGATAAAACTGGGGGATCTGGTTGAAATATTCTCGACTGTGGCCATAACCTCCGCCTCGGTGATGGTGACGGTGGCGGTAGCGCAGTTGTTCGGCTGGATCACCACTGCTGAAGGCCTGGGCAAGATCGTGGCCGGCATCTTGTCCGGTTTCACGCAGGAAGCCTGGGTGTTCCTGATGATCGTCAACATCATCCTGCTGATCCTGGGCACGGTGATGGAGCCGATTCCGATCATGATCCTGACCGTGCCGATCCTGTTCCCGATCGCGAACCAGCTGGGCATCGACTCGGTGCATTTTGGCGTGGTGGTGGTGCTCAACCTGATGATCGGGTCGTTGACGCCGCCGGTGGGTGTCAACATTTTTGTCACGGCGGCCATGAGCAAGTCTCCGGTCATGAGTGTGGCCCGCGCCTGCATGGGATTCATCTGGATCCTGATCGTGGTGCTGCTGCTGATCACCTATATTCCGCAGATCGTCTTGTGGATACCGCAGATGCTGTATCGATGACATAATTTCCCGGCGTCGATGGGTGGTACGCAGGGCCCTGACCAGCCGGGGCTGTCAACCGCTGACCGGCCTTGCGTTGTTGTTGAAGTTCGCTAACTAAAGGAGACATGATGTTCTTGTCACTGAAATCGATTACCGCAGCAGGCATGCTGAGCGCCGTAGGCAAATGCCTGCTGCCAGCCTTGGCCAGCCTGGCGCTCGTGGCTCCGGCAGCCGCGCAACAACAGCAGGAACTGAAGTTCCGGTTCGCCACGGTGCAACAGCCCGGCATCTATCTGGAGGGCATCACCAAGTTCACCAACCTGGTTCGCGAGCGCACCGGCGGCAAGGTGCAGATCGAGGTGTTCTGCTGCAACCAGCTCGGCGGCGAACGCCAGATCATGGACGGCGTCAAGCTCGGCACGATCGGCATCGGCTCGATCGGTGCGACCGGCTCGGCAACCTACGACCTGCTGTTCATGCCGTTCATCTTCCGCGACCTCGACCACGCGCAGAAAGTTGTCAACGGCGCGGTCGGTGCCAAGTGGCAGGACGACTTTTACAAACAGACCGGTGTGCGCCAGATCGGCTACCTGATCAACGGCTCGCGCATCTTCCTGACCAACAAGCGCATGCTCAACAGCCCGGCTGACGCCAAGGGCATGAAAATCCGGGCGCCTGAGATCCCCACCATCGTCGCCTCCCTGCGTGCACTGGGCGCCAGCCCGGTGGTGATTGCCGCGCCCGAGCTGTACACCGCGCTGCAACAAGGCACTGCCGACGGATGGGAAGGCCCGTTGGCCTACATGGCCGACAACAAGCACTGGGAGGTGGCCAAGAACCTGGCGCTGGTTGAGTGGATCTTCAACATCACCAACACCATCATCAATGACGACATCTGGAACAAGATGACACCGGCCACGCAGCAGATCATGCGCGACTCCTGGAAGGAAGTTGCCGCTGAGATCACCAAGAAGGAATGGGCCAAGCAGGGTGACCTGGCTGAGCAGTTCCGCAAAAATGGCGTGACCGTGGCCAGGCCGGCAGTCGGGCCGTTCCAGGAAGCTACCAAGGATGTGTGGAAAGAGTTCGCGCCCAAGGTCTGGGGCCCGGGCGTGTACGAGCAGATTCAGGCCGTCAAGTAAACACGGTGCACCACGCGCCGCCGGCAGTGCTCCCGGCGGCGCTTTTTTTCGTTCTGCGCGACCGGCCACCAAGGCAATCGAGCACCTTTGCAGCGCCGGATCGACCTCGATCTTCAACTTGCGCCGGCCGGAAATCGTGAGGTGCGCGCCAGTCGCGCAAGCTACCATGCCGGCATGCGCAAGACCCTGTTTCGTGCCAACACACCGTGCCCTTGCGGGAGCGGCCAGACCTACGTCCAGTGCTGCGGGCCATGGCACAGCGGTCTGGAGCAGGGCCACCATGCGCCCACCGCAGAAGCCTTGATGCGCTCGCGTTACAGCGCCTACGGGCTCGGGCTGATCGACTATCTGCTGGCGACCTGGCATGGTTCCACGGCGCCGGGCGAGCTGGAGCTGGAACCGGTCAAATGGCTGGGCCTGGAGGTGCGTCACGCGCAGGAAAGCGGGGACGCCGGCGTGGTCGAGTTTGTCGCCCGTCTGCGCGACAACGGCCGTGGCCAGCGACTGCACGAAATCAGCCGGTTTGTGCGGGAAGCGCGGCGTTGGTACTACATCGACGGGCAGATAATCAGCGACGACTCGCCCTGAATGCATGCTTTGGAGAGGACCTGTATGGAGATGCCGTATGCCCCCGACCAACCCGATCGGTCGCAGATTGACGCGACGCGTGGCGCGCTGGTACTGGACTTTGGAACCAATTGGTGCGGTCATTGCAGCCGTGCCGCAGGGGCCATTGCCGAGGCGCTGGCCGCGCAACCTGGCGTGCAGCACATGAAGGTGGAAGATGGAAGCGGTCGCGCCCTCGGGCGCTCGTTTGCGGTGCGCCAGTGGCCCACGCTGGTGTTCCTGCATGATGGCCGGGAAGTGTCGCGGCTGGTGCGGCCGGACTCCATGGCGGCCGTGCGCGATGCGCTGAAAACCTTGTTGTCACCACAGGCGCAACACCATGCCTGATGATCCACGCAAAACGCTCGATGTGCTGATCGTAGGCGCCGGATTTGCCGGTGTGTGCATGTTGCAGCGCACCCGCAAGCTGGGCCTGACAGCGCAGGTGCTGGAGGCCGGTGCGGACGCTGGCGGCACCTGGTACTGGAACCGCTATCCCGGTGCGCGGTGCGACATCGAGAGCCTGGAATACTCCTGCCAGTTCGACGCCGATCTCCAGCAGGAGTGGAAGTGGAGCGAGCGTTACGCCACCCAGCCCGAAATCCTGCGCTATGTGGCGCATGTGGTCGCGCGATTCGATCTGCGCCGCGACATGCGCTTCAACACGCGCGTGGTGGCGGCAGTTTTCGACGAAGCCCACACGCGCTGGAGCGTCACCACGGATGACGGAGCCAGGTATGCGGCCCGTTACCTGGTCATGGCCACCGGTTGCCTGTCTTCGGCCAACCTTCCGGAAATCCCTGGCAGGGACACTTTTGATGGTGCGCTCTACCACACCGGCCAGTGGCCACACACGCCGGTGGATTTCAGCGCCCAGCGCGTGGCGGTGGTGGGCACGGGCTCGTCGGCGATCCAGTCGATCCCCCTGATCGCAAAGCAGGCCGCGGGACTGTGGGTGTTCCAGCGTACCGCCAGTTATTCGGTGCCGGCCCACAATGCGCCGCTAGCTCCCGCTTACGAGGCCGCAGTGAAGGCCGACTACGCCGGCTTTCGGTCACGCAATGCGCAGATGCTGGCGGCATTTGGCGCGCGCTACCCGCGCAACGATGTGTCGGCGCTGGCAGTCGATGTGGCACAGCGCGAGCAGGAGTTCGAGCGCCGCTGGAGCACCGGCGGGCTCAACTTCATGGGGTCGTTCAACGACCTGATGCTGCGCGAGGACGCCAACACACACGCCGCGGAGTTTGTGCGGCGCAAGATCCATGCGCTGGTGCGCGATCCGGCCACCGCCGCCTTGCTGACACCGCGCCAGCTGGTGGGTTGCAAGCGCCTGTGTGTGGATACGGGCTATTACGAAAGCTTCAACCTGCCGCACGTACACCTGGTCGACGTGTCGGCTGGCGGCATCGAAGCCATCACGCCGGACGGACTGCGCGCCAATGGTCAGCACTTCTCCGTGGACAGCATTGTTTTTGCCACCGGATTCGACGCCATGACCGGCGCGCTCCTGAAAATCGACATCCGCGGTCGCAACGGCCTGCGGCTGCACGACAAATGGCATGCCGGACCGCTGACCTATCTGGGGCTGGGCATGCATGGTTTTCCCAACCTTTTCACGATCTCCGGTCCGGGGAGCCCCTCTGTGCTTACCAATATGCTGGTTTCCATTGAACAGCACGTCGGCTGGATCGGGGACTGCATGGCCTGGATGCAGGCGCGCCGGCACCACTGCATCGAGGCTGGCGCCGAGGCCGAGCAGCGCTGGGTGGCGCATGTCAACGCGGTGGCTGACAGCACGCTCTACCCGGGCTGCAACTCCTGGTACCTGGGCGCCAACGTGCCGGGCAAGACCCGTGTTTTCATGCCCCTGCTGGGCTACCCGCCCTATGTAGATAAATGCAATGCCGTCGTGGCCAACGGCTACGAAGGTTTCGAATTCGCTTGAGGAGCACCATGTCCAATCAACTCACCGGCAAGGTCGCCGTCATCACCGGCGCGGCCTCGGGCATCGGCCTGGCCACCTTGCAGCTGTTTGTCGAACACGGAGCGCGCGTGGTAGCCGCGGATGTGCAGGAGGACGCGGGCCGTGCGCTGGAGGCGCAATACCCCGGCGCCGTACTGTTCGCACCCTGCGATGTGACGCTGCCAGCGCAGATCAAGTCCGCCATCGAGCTGGCGGTGGCGCAGTTCGGTGGCCTGGACATACTTTTCAGCAATGCAGGCCGGGCCGGGTCCACCGCGGGCGTGGCAGACTGGGACGCCGAGTCATGGGATGCCACGCAGGCGTTGTTGTTGCGTTCCGTCGTGGCGGGCGCTGCCTACGCCACACCCCACATGCAGCAGCGCGGCGGTGGCTCCATCATCAATACCTCGTCCATCTCCGCCCTGCAAGCCGGTTATGCGCCGATCTGCTATTCGGTCGCCAAGGCCGGTGTGTTGCACTTCACACGGGTCGCCGCCACCGAACTGTCGCTGCACCGCATCCGCATCAACGCCATTGTTCCCGGCCTGATTGCCACCAACATCTTTGGCAACGCGTTCGGCCTGGGCGCCGAGGAGTCGCGCCGCATGGCCGACGTGGTGGCGCGGCGCAGCGGCATAGCCAACCCGATCGGACGTGCCGGGCTGCCGTCGGATATCGCACAGGCAGCCCTGTTCCTGGCCTCCGATGCGTCGGGCTTTGTCACGGGCACGCATCTGACCGTGGACGGCGGCATCACGATCGGGCCGCGCCATTCCTGGGACGCCAACACCGAAGGCCCCATGCAGCAAACCCTGGGCATCACCAAGGCACAGGGGGAAGCGATGCGGGCGGCCGCGCGCGCACGCGCCACAGGCTGATCCCGCGGGTTTGCGGCGGGCGGACGGCGTTTG
>JANNDB010000745.1:0-3951 GCA_031387285.1 Betaproteobacteria bacterium
GAATCCATTCCGGTATTTCGTCGCCAGGCACAACAACCTTAACGTCGCCTAGGTCGATGAGATTTCGCAAGAACGCGGCCCCGACTGCCTGATCTTCGACAGCGACGTGGAAAAGTTGGGCCTGTCGGTGTTCCTCGTTCACACTCCCCTTTTGTTTGCGCGGCCGTCGGTCCTTTTCCAACTCCTTGTATAGAAGCGACGCGTTGTTGATCACTCTAGATATCCTTGCGGGATATCGAACACTTTCCTCCAGATGAAACGTCTTGGGAACTGCCTTTAGCTTTTCGTTCAAAAGCCTAGACACCCTGGCAAATTCAAATCCAGATGGTCTTACGGTCTGTCCTTCATCGCCAGCAAGCAAGAGAATTGGCGGCTTCTGGCTGACTTTCGCTATCGCAAGGCACATTTCAGTGAACACACAGAGCTCGAGCAGCGTTAAGTCCTGTATTTCGTCAACAACAATTCGTGTTATGCGCTCGAACCCAGCCGGTAACCCGCCTTTCTGCAGCAACGCAACGGCTTGCCAAGCGGCCTGCAATTCAGGAAATATCTTTTCCAAAGAGAATTGCTGTTCGACCTCTTCGACAATTCGAAGCACTGCCGTAGCGGCTTCCATTCCGAGCTCGTCCTCTTTGCCTCGATTATTTTGGTAGGTGGCGGGCGATAGCCTGACCAACGGCTTGCGCATGTCAGTGGCAGAAAAACCTGTTATCACATCACCTATAAGATGGGATCTCACCTCGGCAAAGAGCGTAGTTTCTCGACCCTGCCACGGTCCAAGCACGTTCCCGCGGCTTCCCCGTGGCAGCGTTGCCATGAAATCTGCGCGCGCTTCGCGCAACGTCTTTCGTTCAATGTCGCGGCCACAAATTTGACCAAGCAGGGCAGCGAAATCGCGCGCGACTATTTGGCTGTCCGCAGAGGCGAACGCTTTGAAGTGCTTTTCGGCCTCGTCGGTTAGCAGACGCGACCACGTTGCATACAGCACGACTGAATCCGCCCGCGTGTCAACCGCCTTCCACAGAACTGTGGTTTTTCCAGAGCCAGGATTCCCGCTGGCCAGCCGGATTGGGGCGTCGCTCTCGATAAATCCGCGTTGTTCATGAGTCCATGGCGGCTCAAGTTGGGGCATTTTCCCAGTTAGCCAGTCCCGGCCAAATTCCATGTAATCAGTTGGTCCCCGCGAAGCAAGTTCGGCATGATTGTCATGATGACGAATGGCGCGGATCACTACATCGTTTGTGCCAAAACCCAACTCTCTGATTTGTCTGCTACCTGCCGGGGCCCACCAAAGATAGTAGTGCATTCCACCGCCACCACCGAGCGGCGAGCGAAACCATCCGTGGTTCGTCGTATCACTGCAGCCTTTGATCACGTTTGTGCGTCCAAAAGCAATAATCTGTTGTAACGCGATATTCGTGCGCTTCCTGATTGCGGTGTGCTCTGACAAGAACTTGTCCACGTCGTCGTGATACCAGATCGTGTAACCAAGGTCCGGGAGGCGTTGCCCCGCATTGATTGGGCGAACGTCCCGCGAATTAGACCAAGTCAGGTCTGCGAGTTGAGAAGGGGTGCCCTTCGCCGTCTCAATCTTCAAAGGACTTGGCACCGGCGCAGCGCTCATTTTTCCAATGATCAGTCGCTCTTGGTTCTTGGTGACTCGTGTATGCGCCGTTGCGGACTTTCCAAGCTCACGCTCAGTCACCGACATCAGAGTTGACAGCGACAAATTTGATTCATCAGCAATATCTTGGAGCGTCTTCCGATCGGTCGCCATCCTGTTGCGCCTTCACGAATCAGAATCGAAAACGACGATCCGGCCATTGCAGTGAAGCAACTTGCAGCGCGGGGCAAGACCTGTGATACCAATAGCGCCCACCAATAAAGCCCCGATGATTCTGAATCGTCAACATCAGTCACCGAACCACAGGTACCGGCCAGCCGAAATAGCTGTACAAGAACTGAGTGCCCCTGACTTCAGCAATCTTCGCCCGCAACCTGAATCGGGTCCCAAGCGGATAGTTTTCAATCAGTTTCATTGAACACTCGACGTTCAAGCCGCTGTCAAAAACCTGCCCTTTGATCGGTCTGATTTGACGCTTCGGTCGTCCTTGGGAGTCCTTGCCCATTACCGAGTGAACCACAATCTCATGGTAATCGTTGTTGCGCTTGGCCATCATTTCTCCCGGGCTAGTTGTTCCGCCTCAATATGCACCAAGGCCATCGATGGCGTAGTAATTCATTTTGCCCCATCCACCACGCAACCTCCTACTGGGAAAATCGGACAGGGCCCCGCACATTTAGAGCAATGAGCTTCTCTGTGACAAGGTGCAGTCGCTGCTGCTCCCCCATTACACAATTCAGCGCCTTCTGTGCTGCATCCATGTCACCGAGTTCCCGGTACACCTCGGCAACTTCCAACCAATTGGGCTTGGCCAAAGTTTCCAGCAATTGCACCAGCTGCTCCATATTCTGAATCTGTTCAGGGCGGGGCAGATATTCCGGGAAAGTGGCTGAATTTCCAGCAGTGTCGACGTCTCCCTTGTGCGCCCCCCGAAAAGCCCTGTAGTCATCGCGAAACGAATGATTCAGGAAGCGCCAGTACAGCCGACGGGCGGTTTGCGCGACGCGCACATCAGTGATATCCAAGTGAATTAGCGCCTGCAGATCGGAGTCCTCGACATATTCTGCCCTCGGCGGAATAGCTTCTTGTTCGGCCTTTACGACTGCAATGGGCCGGACGTCACAGCGCTCCAGAATCTCTTCCCGGCTTTCCCTTCCCAACAGGCGACTCCACCAGTTGTCCTTCCTGCTTTCCCATCCTCGTGGCGCGGGCGGCCTTGGTGATGCAATTGTTGTGACGTGTTCGGCAGACGCAATCAGGAAGCAGCGCCCACAAGAGCATCACCGCAGTCCGTCGCCATAGGGCGCCAGGCTAAGGTGGTCATAGCCATCCGTCCAATACTCCGACGCCATCAAATTGGCGGATGAGTAGGCGGGCGTACCCATCAAAGTGCCGCAACAGGGCGTCTTGATGACGCGGGTGCCTGCGACTCTGGTCATGTACCAATACCGTCACGCAGCAACCTGCTCGTAGGAAAAGTCCGGAATCCCGGCACGCTCCGAGGCGTGCTCTACCGTGATCGCACAAATGTTGCCTTGCGGGTCCACGTCCAGCGCAGTGTCTTCGTCCAGATCACGGGTCTCGGCCACTGGCCCGGGGCGAAACTCGATGTGCAATGTGTCTGTATCGGCGAAGTAGCGAATCTTCATGGTGCAAAGCCTCTATCAAAAAATGCGTTGTGAACGGTTTCGCCGTCGGCCAGCAAAACGACCCGCAAGAATCGGTAGTCTGCCTCACGCACTTGGGTCCATCGGCGAATCCGGCCGTCCGTTTGAACTACTTCCCGAATCGGCTCTCGGATGGCCTGTTCAATCCAAGCTTCCTGAATAGTAGCCCGGTCGGGCCTGGTTTTCGTGAATTGGAAATACTGCGTGGACTTCACCCAAGCAAGTTAGCAGAACCGGTTCGAATGTCAATGCCTGTGGCCAGCGGCGGCCGACCGGACCTCAATGCCGCAGAAACTGCGCATCCGTAGACAGCGCCTGCGGCACATGCTGAGGCAGCACCAGGATGCCTTGGGCATTGGGAACGGCCGCGATCTGGATTACCGGAGCCATGCCGCGCACCCCCCCAAAAATCGTCGCAAAGGCGGCATCGGCCGCGTCGCGCCCGGTGCCAAAGCGCACAAATCCCATGGGGATCGCCACGCCGGAAGCGTCGAAGATGTACCAGCGGTCGCCCAGATACGCCTCGACGTAGGCATGGAAGTCGGTCGGGCCCAGAGCGGGATCGGCCCCGTAATCGATGCCGGTGGCAAACCGCGCCGGAATATTCACCGCACGGCACAGGGCGATCATCAGGTGCGTGAAATCGCGGCAGACGCCGAC
>JANNDB010000583.1:0-4885 GCA_031387285.1 Betaproteobacteria bacterium
CCAGCACGAAACGGGCCGGCGCTATGCCTCGGGTGAGCGCACTCTGCGAGACATTGAACTCCACAAACAGCGCGCGCGGCAGGGTGGCGATCAACTGCAGCGAATAGCCGGTCAGCAGGTGCGTAAGCCAGGAATGCGGCACCAGATCTATGCCGGCAGAGGCGGCCATCTGCACCACGCGACGCGCCACCGTGAGCCCGCCACAGCGCGACAGGTCCGGCTGGATGATGTCGACGCAGCCGTTCCCGATGAAGCGCTCGAACTCCCAGTGGGTTGCAACCTGCTCGCCGGCGGCCACCGGCACCGGGCTGGCGGCGCGCACGGTGGCGTATTCGGCGAAATTCTCCGGATGGATGAAATCCTCCACCCAACCCACGCCGTACCCGGCCAGCCATTCGCACATGGCGATGTTCTCGCGCAGGCTGCGCGGCGGTCCGGGGCGGGTCCATCCGGCCGGGTACCACCCCGGGTCAACCAGCAGGTGGCGATCCGGCCCGAGCGTCTCCCGCGCTGCAGCGACCAGTTCACGGTCCCGACCCGGGTCCTGCCCGAACACGCCCCAACCGAACTTCACGGCACGAAATCCGCGCTCGACATAGGCACGTGCCGCCTCGGCCATGCCCTCGGGTGTTTCGCGAAACAGCGTGGACGCATACGCCAGTACGCGCTCGTGCCGCCGGCCCCCGAGCAGCGTGGCCAGCGGGATCCCCGTGGCCTGTGCGCGGATCGACCACAAGGCGTTGTCGATGGCCGAGATGCACTGCATCGCGATGCCGCGCCGGCCGTAGTAGGCGCTGCCGATGTAGAGCTTGTCCCACAGGCGGTCGGTGTCGAGCGGGTTTTCGCCCACCAACAGCTCGCCCAGCGTCTTGAAGCCCAGAATGGCCATGCCTTGTCCGGCGATGATGGCTACCGCCGCCGGGCCGAGCGTCTCCACATCGGCCCAGCCGGTCAGCCCTTCGTCGGTGCTGACCTTGATGATCAATTGCCAGTCGCCGTTGTCCGTGGCCTCGGCACCACTGGGCGACGCATGGTAGGTTTCGCTGCCCTTGAGCAGGATCGGGTCGACGGCTGTGATACGCATAGGGGCCTTGCGACAGTCTGGTCGGATTGGATTTGTCAGCCCGCCACAAAGCGCTCGGCAAAGTGGCAGGCGACTTGCCGGCCGGCACCCTGGTCACGCAGCAGCGGCACCTGCGTGCGGCACAGGTCACTGGCGTGCGGGCAGCGCGTATGAAAGGCACACCCTGCAGGCGGCGCCAGGGCGCTGGGCATGTCGCCGGCGAGCCGGATGCGCGCCTGGCGCAGGCGCGGGTGCGCCACCGGAATCGAGGCGATCAACGCCCGCGTGTAGGGGTGCACGGGGGTGCGGTACAAGGTGTGTTTATCCGCGATCTCGACGATCTTGCCCAGGTACATCACCGCTACCCGGTCACTGATATGTTTGACCACCGAGAGGTCATGCGAGATGAACAGGTAACTGAGCTTCAGGTCGCGCTGCAGGTCCTGCAGCAGGTTGATGATCTGTGCCTGCACCGATACATCGAGTGCCGACACTGCCTCGTCACAGACGATGAAACGCGGCTTCGAGGCCAGCGCGCGGGCAATGCCCAGGCGCTGGCGCTGGCCGCCGGAAAACTCGTGCGGGTACGCATTGGCCTGTGTCGCAGACAGCCCGACCATCTCGAGCAACTCCGTCGCGCGCTGGCGCAGCGCAGCGCCACGCAGCACACCCTGGATCACCAATGGCTCGACGACGATGTCGGCGGCGCGCATGCGCGGGTTCAGCGATGCCTGCGGATCCTGGAACACGATCTGCAACGCCTGGCGCGCGCTGCGCAATGCGCCTGCATTGAGCGAAGCGAGGTCGACGCCTGCGATCTTCACGCTGCCGGCCGTCGGATCCACCAGCCGCATCAGCAGCTTGGCGACCGTGGACTTGCCACAACCGGACTCGCCGACCAGGCCCAGGGTTTCACCCGCTCCGACCGTGAACGAGACACCGTCCACCGCACGCACCTTGCCGACTTCCCGGGGGATCAGCAAACCCTCCTGCACCGGATAATGCTTGGCGAGCCCCTCCACGACCACCAATGCCGGATCCGTCATGCGGCACCTCGCGCAGGCGCGGCGTCCCAATGGAAACACGCGGCCTGCTGCGCCCCGCCAACGTCGATCAGCGGCGGTTTGGACTGCGTACAGGCGTCGCTGCGCCGGGCACAGCGCGGCGCAAACCGGCAGCCCGGCATGGTCTGCGTCAACTGCGGCAAGACACCAGGGATGGTTGCCAGGCGCGCGTCATCACGCTCCAGGCTGGGCGTGGAGCCCAGCAGGCCCACGGTATAGGGATGGCGTGGCGTGGTGAACACGGCGTCCACCGGGCCATGCTCGGCCACGCGCCCGGCATACATCACCAGCACCCGGTCGGCAAACTCGGCGATCACGCCCATGTTGTGGGTAATGACCACCACCGCCATGCCGGTGTCGCGCTGGATATCGCGCAGCAGATCAAGCAACTGCGCCTGAATCGTCACATCGAGCGCGGTGGTAGGTTCGTCGGCCAGCAGCAGGCGCGGCGAGCATGCCAGCGCGATGGCGATCATGACGCGTTGGCGCATGCCGCCCGACAACTGGTGCGGGAAGTCCTCCAGGCGGCGCTCGGGGCCCGCAATGCCGACCCGGTCGAGCAGGGCAATGGCACGCTTGCGCGCCTCGGCCTTGCCCACCGCTTCATGGGCGCGAATCGTTTCAATGATCTGGTCGCCGATGCGAAACACCGGATTGAGCGAGGTCATCGGCTCCTGGAAAATCATGCCGATGGAGGGGCCGCGGATCGTACGCAGCGCCTTCTTGGGCAGGCCGACCAGCTCCCGCCCGTCAAAACGGATCGATCCCGCCGCGATGCGCCCGGGCGGATCCGGCAGAAGGCCCAGGATCGAAAGCGCGGTGACGCTCTTGCCGGAGCCGCTCTCCCCCACGATGCCCAGCACCTCGCCCGGCGCCACGTCGAAACTGAGATCGTCCACGGCCGGGAACACACCGGTCTCGGTGCGAAAGGTCGTGGTCAAGGCACGCACGGAAAGGATAGCTTCGCGCATCAGCCTTGTTCAATCTTGAGCCGGGGATCGAGCACATCACGCAAGCCGTCGCCCAGCAGGTTCACGCCCAGCACCGTCACGGCGATCGCCGCGCCGGGCATGAAGGTCAGCCACCAGGCTTCGCGAATGTAGCCCCGCCCCTCGGCGATCAGGATGCCCCAGCTTGGCTGCGTTGGCGGCGCGCCCAACCCGAGGAAGCTCAGCACCGCCTCGGACAGGACGGCATAGGCGAACACGAAACTCAATTGCACGATGAGCGGCGCCATGCTGTTGGGCAGGATGTGCCGCAACAGGATGTGCCAATGCGACGCACCGGCCACGCGCGCTGCGTGCACGTAGTCGAGTTCGCGCACCACCAGGACCGACGCGCGCAGGATGCGCGCCGTGCGCGGGATATAGACCACGGACAGGGCGATCACCACCGTCGTGGGGGACGGCCCGAGCGCCGCCGCGATGCCGATGGCCAATAACACCGACGGGAACGCCATCAGGGCGTCCGCCAGCCGCATCAGTGGGCCATCGAGCCTGGAGAAGTACCCGGCAGCCGCCCCCAGCAAGATGCCGAATACGGCATTGAGGACCACGACCCAGAAGCCGATCACCATACTGAGCTGCCCGCCGTGCAGAACCCGGCTCAGCATCGAGCGCCCCAGGTTGTCGGTGCCAAGCGGGAAATCCCATGAAGGGGGCCGGAACCGCAAGCGCACCGCCAGCTTGTTGGGGTCGCCGCTGCCGAGCCAGGGTGCCAGCAGCGCCAGCAGCACCATTGCGCCGAACAACACGGCTCCGATCACAAATGCACGGTGGCGCAGCAGGCGTCCCAGCGTGCCGCGTTGCAGCGATGCGCGCAGGCCGGTCATGTCAGCTTTTGCCGCCTACCCGCACGCGCGGATCAAACCAGGCGTACGCCACATCGACCAGGATGTTGATCAACATCAGCGCGGTGGCCACGAACAGCAGGCCACCCTGGATCATCGGGTAGTCGCGGCGCAGGATCGCGTTGCCGAGCAGGGCTCCCATGCCCGGAACCGAGAACACCGTCTCGACGATGATGGAGCCCGAGAGCAGCACCGAAAAAATCAGGCCGACCACCGTCACCACCGGGATCGCCACATTGGCCATGGCGTGTTTGGCGATCACCGCGAACTCCGACAGGCCCTTGGCGCGGGCGGTGCGGATGTAGTCCTGGCGCAGCACTTCGAGCATCGCCGAGCGCGTGATGCGCGCCAGCAGGCCTATCTGCAGCATGGCCAGCGACACGGCGGGCAATGTGGCGCTGCGCCACCAGCCGAGCAGATCGGCCGACGGTTCGACATACCCGCCGGTGGGCAGCCAGCCCAGGTGCACAGAGAACAGCAGGATCAGCACCAGCCCGAGCCAGAAATTGGGCAGCGATACACCGATCAGCGCCACCGTCATGACAGTCTGGTCAACCCAGGTGTTGTGCCGCAGGGCGGCCAGCACCCCAATGGCCAGACCGACGAGCAAGGTCAGGAACATCGAATACAGGGCCACTGACACGGTGGCCGGAACGCGCTCGAGAATGGCGGCCCTGACCGGCTGCCCGAGCATCAGGGAACGGCCGAGGTCGCCCTGCGCCAGATTGCCGTAAAAGCTCAGTATCTGCACATGGAACGGCCGATCCAGCCCCAGGTTCTTGCGGATGACCTCGATTTCGGCAGCCGTCGCGTTGGTGCCTCCCATCACGACGGCCGGGTCACCCGGCACCAGCTTGATCAGGCCGAACGACAACAGGCTGACCAGCAGCAGCAGCGGGATGCACTGCA
>JANNDB010000597.1:0-5211 GCA_031387285.1 Betaproteobacteria bacterium
CCGTAGATCAGCCCGAAGTTGATGACCTTGGCGTAGCGCCGCTGCTCACTGCTCACCTCGGCCGGCGTGATGCCGAATACTTCGGCCGCCGTGGCGCGGTGCACGTCCAGGCCGTCCGTGAAGGCGCGCAGCAGCGCCTCGTCGGCGCTGATATGCGCCATGATGCGCAGCTCGATCTGGCTGTAGTCGGCGCTGGCAATGACACTTCCCGCAGGCGCGATGAAGGCCTCGCGCACGCGCCGTCCTTCCGGTGTGCGGATCGGGATGTTCTGCAGATTCGGGTCGTTGCTGCTGAGGCGGCCGGTAACCGCCACCGCCTGCGCATAGTGGGTGTGTACGCGCCCGGTGCGCGGCAAGGCGAGTTGCGCCAGCTTGTCGGTGTAGGTGCCCTTGAGCTTGGCCAGCCCGCGGTGTTCCAGTATCTTGGCGGGCAAGGGAAAGTCTTCCGCCAGTTTCTCCAGGACCTCCTCGTCGGTGCTCGGCGCGCCGGTAGCGGTCTTCTTGACGATCGGCAGGCCCAGCTTGACAAAAAAGATGTCGCCGATCTGTTTCGGGCTGCCCAGGTTGAAGGGCTGGCCGGCCAGTGCGTGCGCCTCGGATTCAAGCTGCAGGATGCGCTGGCCCAGTTCGTGGCTCTGATTGGCCAGCGTCTGCGCGTCGATCAGCACGCCATTGCGCTCGATGCGGTAGAGCGCCTCGCTGCTGTCAATTTCCAGCTGATAGATGAAAGCCAGCCGGGCATCTGCCTGAAGCAGGGGCCACAGCGCGCGGTGCACGTCCAGCGTCTGGTCTGAATCCTCGCAGGAGTACTCGGCTGCGCGCGCGATATCGACCTGGTCAAAGCTAATCTGGTGCACGCCTTTGCCACACAGGTCCTCGAAACTGATCCCCTTGCGCCCCAGGTGGCGCTCCGCCAGGCTGGCCAGACCGTGCGGCTTGTGCACCTCCAGCACATAACTCTGCAGCATCGTGTCATGTGCGTAGCCCTGCACCTCGATGCCGTGGTTGGCAAACACATGGCGGTCATACTTGACGTGCTGGCCCAGCTTCTTGCGGCTGCCGTCCTCGAGCCAGGGCTTGAGCCGCGCTAGCACAGCGTCGCGCGCAAGCTGCTCCGGCGCTCCCGGATAGGCGTGCGCCAGCGGCACATAGGCCGCCTCACCCGGCACCACACTGAAGCTGATGCCGACGATCTCGGCACGCATCTCGTCCAGCGAGGTTGTCTCGGTGTCCACTGCTACCAGATCGGCGCCTTGCAGCCGGGTCAGCCAGGCTTCCAGCTGGTCCCATTGCAGGATGGTGTCGTAGTGCACGCTGGAAACGACGCTGGCAGGCTGTGCAAGGGCCGGCCCGAACAGATCCCCGGCCTCTGACCGGGAAAGCGCCGGAGCGGCCGCCGCGCTGGCCGCGTCCAGGCTTCTCACCAGCCCCTTGAAGCCGTAACGCTCATAAAAGGAGCGCAGGCCCGCAGTGTCCTGCGGTTGCAGCGCCACGGCGCTCAGGTCGGGCAGCGTCGGCACCCACGCCGACAAATCGCAGTCCGTCTTGATGGTCAGCAGCGCGCGGCCCGTCGGCAGCCAGTCCAGCGCCTTGCGCAGGTTCTCTCCGGCGGCACCCTTGACGGAGGCGGCATTGGCCACCAGCGCATCGAGCGAACCATACTCCTGCAGCCACTTGGCCGCGGTCTTGGGTCCGACCTTTTCAACGCCGGGAACGTTGTCCACGGTATCGCCGACCAGCGTCTGGAAATCCACCATGAGGCGGGCGGGCACACCGAACTCGGCCTGAACGCCTGCCAGGTCGCGCCGCTTGCCATTCATGGTGTCAACGATGGTGATGTGCTCGTTGACAAGTTGCGCCAGATCCTTGTCGCCACTGGAAACCGTGACCTGTACCCCTCGCGCCGCCGCGGTGACAGCCAGGGTGCCGATCACGTCGTCTGCCTCGACGCCCGGAACGTCGAGCACCGTCCATCCGAGCAGGCGCACCACCTCGTGGATAGGCCCAATCTGGGCCCGCAAGTCATCCGGCATGGGGGAGCGTTGCGCCTTGTATTGCGGGTAGATGGCATCCCGGAAAGTCGGACCCTTGGCGTCGAACACGCATACGGCAAACTCGCTGGGCACCTCCTTGCGCAGGCTTTGCATCATGTTGATCATGCCGCGGATGGCGCCGGTAGCAGCGCTGGCCTGATCACCGGGCACCGCGCGCAGGTCGGGCATCGCATGAAAGGCGCGGTACAGGTAGCTGGAGCCGTCAACCAGCAACAGGGTCGGGCCAGGGGGGGCAGATTCACTCATGACAGCATTCTGCCTGCCCGCCGCGGCGGGGCGGAAGTCCTACAATCCGGCGATGAACCAGACCCGCGCCCGCGCCTGTACCGTGATTGCCGTTCTGGCGTTTTCCGGCCCCGGGGTCCATGCCCAGAGCACGGCGCCCTCCCCGCAACCAACGACCACGGCGGCTCCCGCCAGCGACATGCGCATCGAGCGCATCCGGGTCGAAGACGGGGGAGGCCGTATCGACGAGTTGCGCGTGCGCGGCGAAACGCAGAGCATCACGGTAACGCCCAAGGGAGGCCTGCCGGCCTATGAAGTCGCTCCGGCCAGCGCCAACCGCGCACCGAGCGCCGGTGAACGTGGCAGTGCTTCGGGCGGTGGAGCCCGCGTCTGGAAAGTCTTCGGGTTCTGACGCTGCGCGCAGCATGGCGGTATTCACGGACGTCTCGGTAGACGAAGCCAACACGCTTTCCCGCAGGCTCGGCCTGGGCGAGGTAACTGCCCTCGAAGGCTGCAAGGGCGGCATCGAAAACACCAATTACTTTCTGGATACGGCCAGCGGCCGGTACGTGCTGACGGTTTTCGAGCGCCTGCAGTTTGAGCAATTGCCGTTTTACCTCGCACTGATGAAGCACCTCGCCGCACGCGGCATTCCGGTACCCGACCCGGCTGAAGACTCCCAGGGCGTGTACCTGCACCGACTGCACGGTAAACCGGCCGCCATCGTGTCCAGGCTGCCGGGCGCGAGCGCGCTGGCGCCCGGTGCAGGCCATTGCGAGGTAGTGGGCGCAATGCTGGCGCGCATGCATCTGGCCGGCGCCGACTTCGCCAACCATCAGCCCAATCTGCGCGGGCTGGCCTGGTGGAACGAAACCGCGCCACTGGTGTTGCCGCATCTGGATGCCGATCAGGCTGCATTGCTGCGAAGCGAACTGGCCTACCAGAATCACGTTGCCGCGTCGGCCGCCAGCGCCGCCTTGCCACGCGGAGCCATCCATGCCGACCTGTTTCGCGACAACGTGTTGTTTGTGCCCCCTGCTGCGCAAGCCGCAGCGGACGGCACACCCGAACTGGGCGGCATCTTCGATTTCTATTTCGCAGGCGTCGACAGCTGGTTGTTCGACATCGCTGTCGCGCTCAACGACTGGTGTGTTGACCTGTCCAGCGGACGCTGCGACGGGGTGCGCAGCAAAGCGTTCCTGGCCGCCTATGCCAGCGTGCGCCGGCTCAGCGCGGCCGAGCGCGCCCTGTTGCCGGCCATGCTGCGCGCCGGCGCCCTGCGCTTCTGGATATCGCGCCTGTGGGACATTCATTTGCCACGCGAGGCCAGCATGCTGAAAGCCCACGACCCTGCCCACTTCGAACGCGTCCTGCGACAACGAATTGCCTCCAATGCTGAATTTGTGGTGAAACCATGAAACTGAACATCGTTCCCGCGCGTACGGGTGTCACATGGGTCAAACAAGGCATCGTCACCTTCTGGCGCCAGCCGCTTGCGCTGTCGGGGCTGTTCTTCATGTTCCTCGCCGTCATGACGCTGGTGGGAACCGTGCCTGTGCTGGGGCTCGCCCTGGCGCTGGCCCTCCTGCCGGCCTGTTCCCTCGGTTTGATGGCGGCCAGCCGCGAAGCCGAAACTGGCAAGTTCCCGATGCCCTTGGTGTTCCTCAGTGCCTTTCGCGCCGGGCGCGAGCAGCTGCGCGCGATGTTGATTCTGGGTGTGCTCTACGGGGTGGGTTTCTGGCTGATCATGGGTATCACCACACTGTTCGACGGTGGTGGCTTTGCCGCCCGCTATGTGGCCGGGGAGATGCCCACGCTGGAGATGGCGCAGAACCCGGCGACGCAGCTTGCGATGCTGGTTTTCCTGGCCTTGCAGATGCCGCTGTCGCTGATGTTCTGGCATGCGCCCGCTTTGGTGCACTGGCATCAGGTATCGGCAGTGAAGAGTGTCTTCTTCAGTCTGGTGGCCTGCCTGCGCAATTTCTGGGCCTTCACGGTGTTCGGCCTGGTATGGCTGGCTGTGCTCCTTTTTGCGATACTGGTGATCTCGTTGACCGCGGCGGCGCTTGCCAGACCCCAGGTAGTGGGTGTGGCCATGGTGCCGGTATCCATGATGATTGCCGCGATGTTCTTCACCTCAACCTATTTCACGTTTCGCGATTGTTTTGACGCAGACACGGGAGAGATAACACCATGAAACACAGCTTGATTGGGCGCACCGAGAAAGAGTTGCTCTGGTACCAGCGTCGGCGATTTCTTGCTGCCGCCGCCGCCTGGACGGCCTCGGGGGGCTACCTGGCGGCGCAGGCCCAGCAACGCAGCAACATCGTCGAACTGGTGGGCGACGCCCAACTGAACGGCAGCCGGTTGTTGCCTCAGCACACGATACAGACCGGTGACGCCGTCACCACCGGACCAGGCACCTCCCTGATCTTTGTGGTGGGTAATGCATCCTTCAAGGTGCGCCAGAACTCCAGCCTGACCGTCGAGCGCGGCCCGTCCTTGTGGGCGGTGAGCGCCTTGCGCCTGCTCAGTGGCGGTTTTGTCAGCGCCTGGGGCAAGGGTCCGGCGCGCCAGATCGTGACGCCGACACTGACAGCCGGCATTCGCGGAACCGGCGTTTACACCGAAATATTCGGCAAGGATGCGGCCCGCAGCTACTTCTGCAACTGTTATGGCACCGTGGAGATGTCCAGCGCAAACGAGCGCATGGTCAGCCAGGCCGACTACCACCAGGCATTCTGGGCCGACGCACAGGCCCAGTCCGGCCGCTACCTCAGCGCCGCGCCTGCCATCAATCACGGCGACGAGGAACTCGAGGTGCTGGCCCGCCTTGTCGAGCAGCGCACGGCCTGGCAGATCATGGGCAAGAAGGGTGTGAAGGACGGCAAGGGCTATATAGAGGACAAGCCCGGCCAGCAGCACCCGGCCG
>JANNDB010000611.1:0-4882 GCA_031387285.1 Betaproteobacteria bacterium
ACCGCAACTTCCTGGCGATGGAAACCGAAGAGCTGCTGCGGTCGCACCCCGTCGACGGCGCCGTGCTGATGGGCGGCTGCGACAAGACCACGCCGGCCCTGCTGCTGGGGGCCATCAGCATGGGTCTGCCTACGATCTACCTGCCGGCCGGGCCGATGCTGCGCGGCAACTGGAAGGGTAAGGTGCTGGGTTCCGGCTCCGATGCGTGGAAATACTGGGACGAGCGCCGCGCCGGCGCGCTCTCGGAGCAATCCTGGCAGGAGATCGAAGGCGGTATCGCACGCAGCCACGGCACCTGCATGACCATGGGCACCGCCGCCACCATGATGGGCATTGCCGAAGCCGTCGGGCTCACCTTGCCGGGCGCATCGAGCATTCCGGCCGCCGATGCAGGGCATGTGCGCATGAGCGCCGCCTGTGGCCGGCGCATTGTCGAGATGGTTCTGGAAGACCTGACCCCTGCCCGGCTGCTGACGCGCGCCAGCTTCGAAAACGGCATAGCCTGCGCCATGGCCATGGGCTGCAGCACGAATGCCGTGATCCACCTGATCGGCATGTCGCGGCGCGCCGGGCACCCGATCACGCTGGACGATTTCGACGCGATGAGCCGCACGGTGCCGGTGATCGCGAATATCCGCCCCAGTGGCGATCGTTACCTGATGGAAGATTTCTACTACGCAGGTGGCCTGCCCGCGATGCTCGAGCGCATTCGCGGCCATCTGCACACCGGCGCGCTGACGGTGAACGGAAAGAGCCTGGGCGACAACATCGCCGGCGCGCAGGTATTCAACGACGACGTCATACGGGCCATTGAGAACCCGATCTATGCCGAAGGCGCGCTGGCCGTACTGCGTGGCAACCTGGCACCCGATGGCGTGGTCATCAAACCGTGCGCCGTCGCACCCCACCTCCTGAGCCACACCGGCAGGGCGCTGGTGTTTGACGACTACCCAAGCCTCAAGAAAGCCGTGGACGACCCCGACCTGGATGTGACAGCCGAAGACATCCTGGTGCTGCGCAACGCGGGGCCACTTGGTGCGGGCATGCCCGAATGGGGCATGTTGCCAATCCCGGTGAAGCTGCTGAAGGCTGGGGTAAGAGACATGCTAAGGCTGTCCGACGCGCGCATGAGCGGCACCAGTTACGGCGGCTGCATGCTGCACTGCGCGCCGGAGGCTGCTGTGGGTGGGCCGCTGGCCCTGCTGCGCACCGGCGACCGAATCGCCGTTGATGTGCCGGGGCGGCGAATCCACCTCGAAGTGGACGACGCTGAACTGGCTCGCCGCCGGGCGGCCTGGACGCCGCCCAAACCGATCTGGGAACGGGGCTATGGCTGGCTGTTCCGCCAGCATGTGCTGCAAGCCGACCAGGGTTGCGACTTCGACTTCCTGGAAACCGGTTTTGGCGCGCCGGTGCCGGAGCCCGACATATTCTGAGTGCCCAGGAGGCTGACGATGGACCGATTTGTCATGTGCACGCGCGCCGTGCTGGGAAAGAAGTTCATCGCCGAGCCAGGGCCGACACGCTATCTGATGGTGCCCGAAGGCACGCTGCCGGCCCCCGCGCATGAGGTCGAACGAGCCGATGTCTGGATGAAGCGCCTGCGCAAGGCCTCGGTCTGGGGCCAGGACTCGCGTGTTCCGGAACGCGCACGTGGCGACATCCTGATCTTCATCCATGGCTACAACAACGATCAGAAGACGGTGATGCAGCGCCATGACCGCATCGCTGCCGACCTCGACGCAGCCGGCTTCAAGGGCGTCGTGTTGTCTTTCGACTGGCCCAGCGAAGCCATCGCCATCAACTACATGGAAGACCGCCACGACGCCAAACTCACCGCCATGCAGTTGGTGAATGATGGCGTCAGGCTGCTGGCGCAGGAGCAGACGCCCGACTGCGCCATCAATGTCCACTTGCTGGCGCATTCCACCGGGGCGTATGTGGTGCGCGAGGCTTTCGACGACGCCGACGACGCACGGCTGGCCAACAACGCATGGACCGTGAGCCAGATCGCCTTCATCGGTGGTGACATCTCGTGCGGCTCGCTCAGCGCAGGCAACGCCACCACCGAGTCGCTCTACCGCCACTGCGTGCGGCTTACCAACTATTCCAACCTGTACGACTCGGTGCTCAAGCTCTCGAATGCCAAACGGCTGGGCGTCGCGCCGCGGGTGGGGCGTAGTGGCCTGCCACCGGACGCGCCTCGCCAGACCGTCAACGTGGATTGTTCGGCCTACTTCGACTCCCTGTGCAAGGACCCCGCGGTGCTGGCCGCCGACCAGGTGGAGAAAATCGGCTCCTTCGACCACTCCTGGCACATCGGCAACCGCGTCTTCGCGCGTGACCTGTTCGAAGTGCTGCGCGGCGATCTGGATCGCTCGGTGATTCCGACGCGGCGCGCGTCGGAGCGTGGTGCATTGGAGCTTGTGCGTACAGCCTGACAGAGAATCTGTTTCACCCCTGACAAGCCAGCCTGTGCAAGCTGATGCCACCCCATGTCCGACAAGCCCGTCATACGCCCTATCGCCCATACCGACTTTGCTTCCTGGAAACCGCTCTGGGATGGCTATAACGCGTTTTACGGCCGCGAGGGAGCGACCGCGCTGCCGGACGCGGTGACGCAAACCACTTGGCAGCGCTTCTTCGACCCGGCCGAGCCGGTGTTTGCACTGGTGGCTGAAATGGACGGCCGGCTGGTCGGCACCACCCACTACCTGTACCACCGCAGCACCACGCGCATCGCCCTGACCTGTTACCTGCAGGATCTGTTCACGCAGCACGGGTTGCGCGGGCGCGGCATCGGCCGCGTGCTGATCGAGGGCGTGTACGCACAGGCCCGCGCTGCGGGGATACAGCGCGTCTACTGGATGACCCACGAGACCAATGCGGCGGGGCGCCTGCTCTACGACAAGGTGGCACAACACCTGGGCTTCCTCGTGTACACACACGACGTCTGAGCGATGCAGGTCCGCGAAGCCAGTGAGGCGGATTTTGCCGACGTGTTGCGCCTGAACGCCGAGTCGGTGCATTTCCTGAGCCCGCTCGACCGGCAACGCCTGGTCTGGCTGCATGGCATGGCCGTGTACCACCGGGTCGTGGAGTGGCAAGGGCGGGTCGAGGCCTTCCTGCTCGGCTTTCGGGAAGGCAGCGCCTACGACAGCCCGAACTACGGCTGGTTTGCCGCGCGCTATCCGCGGTTCCTCTATGTAGACCGTATCGTGGTGGGCAGCGCGCTGCAGGGGCAAGGGGCCGGGCGGAGCTTGTATGCCGACCTGCTGCAGTTTGCCCGGATCGCCGGTGTGCAAACCATCACCTGCGAGATCGATGTGGACCCACCCAACGACGTGTCGCGGCGCTTCCACGCCAGCTTTGGTTTTTCCGAAGTCGGCTCCCAGATCGTCGGAGCCAGCCGCAAGACGGTTTCCTTGCAGGTGATGGAGGTCCCGGGCACCACGGCGCCCCGTGGCCTGCTGGACTGAGCCCTGCAACAATCCTCGTCCATGGACTTTCACAACTGGCTCATCTACCTGCTTGCCGCCACGGGGCTTTCGTTGTCGCCCGGGCCGAACGGGCTGCTCGCGCTGACACACGGCGCCTTGTACGGTACACGCCGTGCGCTGTACACCATATTCGGCGGCGTCCTCGGTTTTGTCGTGCTGATCGGGCTCTCGATGTTCGGCATCGGCATGCTGCTGCAGAGTTCGCTGGTCTGGCTGCAGGTGATGAAGTGGCTGGGCGGCGCCTACCTGGTGTGGCTGGGCGTGCAAGTCTGGCGCTCGCCGCCGATCGGGCTGGAAACGAGGAACGCGGCGCCCGCGCGTGCGGGAGGATCGATGTTCCGCCAGGGCGCCTTGTCCGCCCTCACCAATCCCAAGGGCCTGCTGTTCTTCGTGGCGTTTCTGCCGCAGTTCATCGACCCGGCGCGTGACCTGTTCTTGCAGTTCGTCGTGATCGCCGGCACCTTCGGCCTGATCGAACTCGCCACCGAATGGATCATCGCCAGCGCGGCGCACCGCATCAGCCCCTGGCTGCGCAGGGTGGGACGCCGGTTCAACCAGAGTTGCGGCGCGGTATTCGTTGCCATTGGCGTTGCCCTGCCGCTGCGCGGCTGAGCGGAACTGGCGGGCTCGCGTTGCACGCCCGCCGCAAAAGGCTGACATGATGGCGTCCATGCATTTCTACGAACCCCGCCTCGGACACGGCCTGCCGCACGACCCGTTCAACGCCATCGTCGCGCCGCGCCCCATCGGCTGGATCTCCACCCGCAGTGCGGGTGGCGCCTTGAACCTGGCGCCCTACAGCTTTTTCAACGGCTTCAACTACACCCCGCCCATCATCGGGTTCAGCAGCGTGGGCTACAAGGACACCCTGCGCAATGTGGAGCAGACGCGCGAATTCGTGTGGAACCTGGTGACCCGGCCACTGGCCGAGCGCATGAACCAGACTTCCGCATCGGTAGGGCCCGAAGTGGACGAATTCGCGCTGGCCGGGCTGACACCGGCAGCGTCGCGGGTGGTGGCGGCGCCGCGGGTGCAGGAAAGCCCGGTGGCTTTCGAGTGCCGCTGCACGCAGATTGTCCAGTTGCAGACCGCCGAAGGCCAGGCCGTGACCAGCTGGCTGGTGTTGGGCGAAGTGGTGGGCGTTCACATCGACGAGTCCCTGCTGGTGAACGGTGTGTTTGACACCGGACTGGCGCACCCGGCCATGCGCGGCGGCGGGCCCGCGGATTACTTCAGCGTCGGCCCGGAGCAGCGTTTCCAGATGCGCCGGCCTTCCTGACAGACGTTGCGTCAACTTTCCACCTGAGCCCCCCTGACCATGAATGACCTCGCCCGCCTCGAAGACCTGCCGCTGGAATACCGCCAGGCGCTGACCGCGCACA
>JANNDB010000635.1:0-3519 GCA_031387285.1 Betaproteobacteria bacterium
GCTGGTGGATGCGCGCGGCAGGCCGGACCCGTCGGCGCTGGATGCAGCGCGCGCAGCCGGCGTCGTCTGCCACCAGGGCGCGCAGGTGCGCAAGGCGCTCGGGGGGCGCCGCGTACGTGCGGCCGAGGTGGTACACAGCGGCGGGAGGGTGCAGTGGCTGGCGTGTGACCTGCTGACCAGTTCGGGCGGGTGGAATCCCGCCATCCACCTGGCTTCGCAAAGCCGCCTGGCGCGGGTGACGTGGAGCGACGCTGCGCAAAGCTTTGTCGCGGCATCGACATCGCGTGCGTTGCATCTGGCCGGTGCCGCCAATGGCATGTTCGGGCTGGCACAGTGCCTGGCAGACGGTGCACGGGCTGGTGCTGCGGCCGTGGCCGCCCAGGGCGGCCAGGCGCACGCCGTCAGCCTGCCCGCCGCACTGCACGAAGCGTCGGGCGTTGGCGAACCGCTGTGGTCGGTCGACCAGGGCCGGCGGCGCGACAAGGTATTCGTGGATTTCTCGGGCGACGTGACAACCGCTGACCTGGGGCTGGCCATTCGGGAAGGGTTTGACTCCATCGAACTGATCAAGCGCTATACCACGGCCGGCATGGGGGTCGACCAGGGCAAGACCGGCAATCTGAACGTGATCGGTGTCGTGGGTGCCCTGACCGGTGTTGCGCCGGGCGCGGTGGGTACCACCACCTTCCGGCCCCCCTTTGTGCCGGTCGAGTTTGCGGCCATTGCGGGTGCCCGCTCGGGCGCGCAGATGTTCCCGTGGCGCCACACGCCATTGACCGAATGGCACCTGGCCCACGGCGCGGTGATGGTGGACGCCGGCATGCGCTGGCAGCGGCCGGGGTATTACGCCCAGGCCGGCGAATCCTGGCAGGCCGCGGCAGACCGCGCCGCGCTGACGGTGCGGCATGCCGTCGGGGTCTATGACGGTACGCCGCTGGGGAAATTCCTGCTCAAGGGCCCGGGTGTGCCCGCGTTGCTCGATCTTTTGTACGTGAACGACTTTGCCACGCTGCAGCCTGGCCGTGGTCGTTATGGCGTGATGCTCAGTGACGACGGGCTCCTGCTCGACGACGGCGTCACCTTCCGGCTTGACGCATCGCACTGGCTGCTGCATTCATCCACAGGTGCGGCAGAACGTGTGCACCAGCATATCGAGACGGTGCTCAACGTGCATCGGCCGGATCTGGCCGTGTCGGTGATTCCGGTCACGTCGGCCTGGGCCAACGCAACCATCTGCGGGCCGAAAGCGCGTGAACTGCTGCAGGCGCTGGAGCCCGATTTCGAGGTGTCCGGCGCGGCGCTGCCGTTCATGGCGATGCGCGAAGGCCAGCTTGGCGCGCTGCCGGTGCGTGTCTTTCGCGTCAGCTGGACCGGTGAGCTGAGTTTCGAGATCAACACCGCGCCCCGCCATGCGCTGGCCATGTGGAAGCGGATCATGGAGGTCGGCGCCCGGTTGGGCATTACCCCGGTCGGGTCCGAAACCAGCCATATCCTGCGGGTCGAGGCCGGGTATATCTCGACCGGCCACGAGGTGGATGGCACATCCGATGTGATTGACCTCGGCATGGGTGCCATGGTGTCTGGCACCAAGCCGGATTTCATCGGAAAGCGGTCCATGTACCTGCGGCGCTCGAAGGCGCCGCAACGCGCGGAACTGGTCGGGTTTCTGCCGGCGGACCCGGCGCTGCTTGTGCCCGATGGTGCTCCCATCACGCCGGGAGGCGCCAAGACCGATCAGGAGGGCTTTGTCAGCGCCAGTGTGCGCAGCGTCGCCCTGCAACGCAGCATCGCGCTTGGATTGTTGCGCAATGGCCGTGCCCGGATGGGAGAAACGGTGCATGCGCGGGTGTACGGACGGGTGATTCCGATGGTGGTGGTACCGCCGGTCTTCTACGATGCGGACAGAAAGCGCGTGAAATCATGAACCCCACGTCAACCGGGCGTTACCAGGTGACGCTGCGCACCCTCGAGCCATGCGCCCGTTTCGAGGCCGCCGGTCAGCCCGAAGCCCTCGCGGCGGCCCTGGTCGCCGCCGGGTTGCAGATGCCCGCGCGCGCGAATACGTCGGCGGTGTCGGGGGGCGCGGTGCAGGTGTACTGGCTGGGGCCGCGGCGCTTTGTCATCTCGGCGCCGATGTCCGACGAGCAGCGCTTGCAAGGCCTGCTGTTGCAATCCTTCAGCGCGTTCGGGACGGCAGACGTCTGCTGCACCACCGACATGGTGGTCCGGTTCGAGCTTGTGGGCTCCGGCGCTGCCGATGTCCTGGCCCAGGGCACGGGGCTGGATGTATCGGACTCCCGCTTTGCCCCAGGCTACGCGGCCGTGACGGATCTGTGGGGTATCGCCGCGGTGATCGAACGCCCGGCGGACCTGCCGCACTGCCGGCGCGTTGTGGTTGACCGTTCGCTGGCCGGCTACGTAGAAGGCTGGCTGCAAACCGCCAATGGCCTGCCATCCTCATTGAAGCCCGCGGTCATGCGAACGGCGGCTGGTGCCGAGTCGGTCGTGCAGCCAGGTGCAGTGGCCTGAACATGGTTGCGGCTGCCGGGCCCTTCATGACGCTGGTGCCGCGCGCCGCGCTGCGGCCGCTGATGGCGCGTTCCAATGGCCAGGCAGCACGCCAGCTGATTGGCCTGGCGGCGACGCTGCTGGGCGCCGGGCTGCTGGTATCGATGGCACGTGGCGGCTGGCTGGTCTGGCCAGCCATGTTTTTGATGGGCATCGTCTGGGCGCATTTGTTTGCTGCCCAGCACGAGTGCGCGCATGGCACCGCTTTTCGTTCAGAGCGGGCCAACAGCGTGGTGGCCTGGCTGTGTGGTGCGCTCATTCTGGTGCCCGAGGTGCACTTCAAATACGAACATACCGACCACCATACCAATACCAATCTGGTGGGGCTGGATTCTGAATTGATCCCGATGCCTAAGGGTTGGGGCGAATACCTGTGGTACCTGACCGGACTGCCCTACTGGTGGAGCAATGGTGTGGGTTTGCTGCGCCGGGCCGCAGGTGTACTGACGGCACAAGAGCGTGGCTTCATTCCCGCTACGGAATGCGGCAAGGTGGTATGGGAGGCACGCTGTCTGGTGCTGCTGTATGGCGGCGCCGCGGTCGCTGTGGCGACGGGTGCGCATGCACTGCTGGTTTATTGGGTGGTCCCGCTGCTGTTGGGGCAACCCGTGATGCGTTTCATCCGCATGACCGAACACGTCGGTTGCCCCAACGAGCCCGATCCGACGCGCAATACCCGCACCACCCGCGTGACCTGGCCGTGGCGGTTCCTGGCCTGGAACATGAACTTTCATGGCGAACACCATCTGGCGCCGCTGGTTCCTTTCCATGCGCTGCCGGCGTTGAGTCAACTCGTGGCTGGCCGCATCGCACAGCGTGACGGTTACTGGGGCGCGCACCGGGAGATCTGGGCGGGGCTGCGTCGGGGCGTTCCGGCGCAGTCATGAGCGAGCGCCATGGAGGGCCGTGCTTGAGGGTAATTACGCATTGCAGCGTGGTGCTTGTCGGGTG
>JANNDB010000660.1:0-3182 GCA_031387285.1 Betaproteobacteria bacterium
ATCAGGTAGTAATCCAGATCCCCGTCGTCGATCTCGACATAACGAAACAGGTCGTGGTAGTTGTCGTGTTCGCAACCCAGGTCAAAAGTGCATGCGGCCAGCGTGTCGTAGTAGATGCCGGTCCACTGCCCGCCTGAGGTGCGGGTGAGTACAAAGGGCCAATGCTTGTAGAGCGGGTCACCGGTGCGCGGGTCGTATCCCAGCGAATCGAGTGCCAGCGTACGCAGGCGCCGTCCGTGCAGGTTCAGGGGGCCGGTCTTGTCGCCCAGGCCGTAGTAGCGCTCCGCACGCTCGCGCTGCAAGTAGTGGCGCATGGCGCCGGTGCGCGCACTGGCGCAATAGGCCCCTGTGATGCGGTCGCGCGCCAGTACGGCACCGTTCGGATCTTGCCAGGTCAGCGCGAGTGCATCCAGCCGCACCGATACGGACAACGCGCCCGCGCGCAATTGGACATCGGCACCGTGGTCGCCCACGTCCACCTTGACGTCCGAAAACCCGTCCAGCGCGTCGCGCGGGCGGCCCTGCCACGGGACGTCGAGGCCGGGTTGCGGGGCGATCGCCCAGGTACGCGGTTCGCGGTAGCCGCCCGACGGCCGGTAACGCACCCGCGCCATGGAAGGCTCCAGAAACTCAATGCCCAGCGTTGCACCCTCCGGCAGGGAGAGGTCGACACCGCGGGAATGGGTGGCTGCGAGACGGGCCGGGCCGATCGACTTCACGAATGTCCTTCCACAGCCGACTGCTCCGCCCCTACCGGCACTCTTTCAAAGGCGCAGGCCATTCGCGTCGAAGCAATGCACATGGTGCGCCGGCAAGCCCAGCCGGACCGTGTCCCCGCGTCCCGTGCTGGTCTGCCCGTTGAGAACCATCTCGAACGGTGTGTCGGTGCCCACCGTGCCGTGCAGCAGGCTGGTGGAGCCCAGTTGCTCCACCTGGGAAACCCGCATGGCGATGGGGCCGTCATCGGCGATCTGGGCGTGCTCGGGCCGCAGCCCGATCGTATGGGTGCCCTGGGGAACCAGCGCGTGGCCGCCTTGGCGCGCGTCGTCGGGCAGCAGGCTTACGGGCAGGAAGTTCATGCGCGGACTGCCGATAAACCCCGCGACAAAGGTGTTGACGGGCCGGTTGTACAACTCCAGCGGCGCGCCGACCTGCTCCACCCGCCCGGCACGCAACACCACAATCTTGTCGGCCATGGTCATGGCCTCCACCTGGTCGTGCGTGACATACACCATGGTGGCCTTGAGGCGCGCATGCAGGTCGCGGATTTCAGCACGCATCGATACACGCAACTCCGCGTCCAGGTTCGACAGCGGCTCGTCGAACAGGAACAGCTTGGGTTCGCGCACGATGGAGCGGCCGATGGCAACCCGCTGCCGCTGCCCGCCAGAGAGCTGCGTGGGCTTGCGCTGCAGCAACTCGCCCAGACGCAGCAGCGTCGCGGCGGCGCTGACCTTGGCTTCGATTTGCGCCTTGGGCACGCCGATGTTTTCCAGGCCGAAGGCCATGTTGTCGTAGACCGACATGTGGGGATACAGCGCGTAAGACTGGAACACCATGGAGCAACCGCGGTGCGCGGCCGAGATGGCATTCACGTTCTGCCCGTCGATCAGGATATCACCCGAGGTGGGCGACTCGAGCCCGGCGATCACGCGCAGCAGTGTGGACTTGCCGCAACCGGACGGGCCGACGAACACCACGAACTCGCCGTCCTGCACCGAAAGATCGATGCCGTGCAGGATGGTGGTCGCATCAAAACTTTTGACGATGCGTTGCAGATCAAGGGTGGCCACGGCGGAGTCCTCGGGTAGGTGCGCTCACTTCACCCCGGCGCTGGCAATGCCGGTCGTGATGTACTTCTGCAGGAAGGCGAATACCAGCGTGATGGGAATCAGCGTGATCACGGTCATCGCCAGCAGGTAGTGCCACTGGGTATTGAGCTCGCCCTGGAACGAATTGAGCGCCAGTTGCAAGGTGAAGAACTCGGACTTGGACAACACGATCAGCGGCAACAGGAAATCGTTCCAGCGCCACATCACGGAGAAGATGGCGAGCACGGCCAGCGCCGGCGCCGCCAGCGGCAGGATGATCTTCCAGTAGATGCGCCATTCACTGGCGTGGTCCATGCGCGCCGCCTCCAGCAGCTCGTCCGGAATGGTGAGCATGTACTGGCGCAGCAGGAATACGCCGGTCGGTGTGGCGATGGCCGGCAGGATGACGCCCCACAGGCTGTTGAGCAGCCCCACGCTGTTAATGACCAGGAACACCGGAACCAGGATGATGGTGGGTGGAATCATCAGCGTGGCAATGATCAGCAGGAACACCGCCTTCTGCCCGCGGAACTGGTATTTGGAGAGGGCGAACGCCGCCATCGAATTGATCAGCAGCGTGAGCAGTGTGGCAACCACGGTGATGAACACACTGTTCCACAGATAACCGCCAAAACTGAACTTGCGAAACAGATCGGTGTAGTTGCTGCCGGCAAACTCCAATGCATTGACGGGTTTGCGGTCGTTGATGTTGACGCGTACTTCGGTCTCCGGCTTGGCCGGGTCAACCATGGTCGCCATGATGCCGATCCGCCGCACCTGCGCCATCTCGCGCATGCTGCCGTCTTCGAGCTTGGTCATGAACAAGGGCAGCGGCTTTTCGTGGCCTTGCACCGCGACCGATTTCTGGCTGTAGGGCAGGAACGACGGCGGGAACTGGCTGATCGCGCTCTCCGTCTTGAACGACGACATAACCAGCCAGACGATGGGCGCGAACATGGTGAACAGGCCGACACACAAATACAGGTAGCTCAGCCAGTCGGTCCAGTCGAGCCGGCCGCGGCCGTGGGTGCGTGTCAGGAATTGCGTGAGCGCCATATCAACGTGCCCGTTTGCCGGCTTCGCTGGCCCGGGTCAGGCGCAACTGCAGGAAGGTCAGCAGCATCAGTCCGAGCGCAAGCACCAGAGAGGCAGCGGCGGCCAGGCCATAGAGGTGGATCTGCTCGGCGAAACCGGTCTGGTAAATGAACTGCACGATGAACGTCGTGGCCGAGCCTGGCCCGCCGCCAGTCAGCACGAATACCTCATCAAATATCTGCACCGCACGGATCATGGCCAGCACCAGCACCACAATCAGATTGGGCATCAGGAGCGGCAAGGTGATGCGGCGCAGGGTACGCCACGAAGAGGCCG
>JANNDB010000671.1:0-2195 GCA_031387285.1 Betaproteobacteria bacterium
CCGGTGACGATCAGGAAGCGCTCGCCATTGCGGTCCGGCTTTTGCCGGATCACGGTCAGGTCGCTCTCGAAGCCACCGCGTTCATTGAGCATGGCGGTGTACACCATGCGGTCGACCGGTACGTCCATCTCGTTGGCGCACAGGCGCTGCAGCAGGGCGAGCGCATCGCGCCCCTGCAGCAGCAGCTTGGAAAAGGAGGTCTGGTCGTATAGCGCCACCGCCTCGCGCGTCGCGCGCTGCTCGGCCTGCAGCCAGGGCAGCCAGCCGGGCTTGCCCAGGCCATGGGCCGGCCGTGCGGTGCCGGGCGGCTTGAAATAGTTGGCCCGCTCCCAGCCATTCCTGCTGCCGAACTCGGCGCCGCGCGCAGCCAGGGTGTCGTACAGGGGCGAGGTGCGCAACGGCCGCGCCGTCTCCAGCTCCTGCCGAGGCCAGCGCATGGCGTAGTGCAGCCCCAGGGTTTCCGTCGTGCGTTCGAACAGGGCCTTGCGGTTGCCGGTGAAAGGGCCGAAGCGCCGGATGTCCACGTCCCACAGGTCGGTGCTTGGCTCACCGCCGATGATCCATTCGGCGATCAGGCGGCCGGCGCCACCCGAGTTGGCGATACCCGCCGAGTTGAAGCCGGCACAGACAAAGTAGTTGGCGCATTCCGGTGCCTCGCCGAGGATGAAGTTGCCGTCCGGTGTGAAGCTCTCCGGGCCGTTCAGGAGCATCTTGATCTCGGCGGTCTCCAGGCACGGAGTGCGGTGGATCGCCGCCGTCATCAGGGGCTCGAACTGTTCCCAGTCCTCATCGAGCAGCTGGAACTGGAAGCTGGACGGAATCGGGTCAACCTTCCAGGGTTTGGCCACCGGCTCGAAGCCACCCATCACCAGCCCGCCGACTTCTTCCTTGTAGTAGAGGAAGCCGTCCGGATCGCGCATCACAGGCAGCATGGGGTGCACGCCCTCGATCTTGCCGGTGACGATATAAAAGTGTTCCGCTGAATAGAGAGGCACGTTGACCCCGGCCAGGCGCCCGAACTGGCGCGCCCACTGGCCGGCGCAGTTCACCAGCACCTCGCAGCGCACATCGCCCTGCGCGGTGCGCACGCCGGCCACCCGGCCGTGCTCGACGAGCACCCCGGTGACCTCGATGCCCTCATGGATCTTCACGCCCCGGTTGCGCGCGCCCTTGGCGAGCGACATGCACAGATCGGCCGGATTGGCTTTGCCGTCGCCCGGCAGCCAGATGCCCCCCTGCAAGTCGTCGGTGCGCATGATGGGATAGCGCTCGGCCACTTCGGCAGGCGTGATCAGGTGGCATTCCACGCCAAAACTGTGCGCCATCGCAGTCTGCTTCTTGAGCACTTTCCAGCGTTCCGGCGTACTTGCCACGTTGACACTGCCGCACTGCTTCCAGCCGGTGGCCAGGCCGGTCTCGGCCTCGAGCGACGCATACAGCCCGATGCCGTACTTGCTCATGGTGGTCATGTTGCGGTTCGGCCGCATCTGGCCGACCAGGCCGGCTGCGTGCCAGGTGGTGCCGCTGGTCAGCTTGCCCTGTTCGAGCAGCAGCACGTCGGTCTGGCCGGCGGCGGCGAGGTGGTAGGCAGTCGAGCAACCGGCAATGCCGCCGCCGACGATGACGATCCGGGCGTTGTCTGGTATTGCCATGCGGTGCCCTTTGTGATGTCCAGATATGAAGATCATAGGGCTCCAATGGGCCTGCTAACAACGGACAAGTGTGAGAATCGGGGCTTCCATCCCGCCAGACCGACAACTGGTCTTGCTCGGTCGCTGCTTTGGTCCCGCTTGGCGGCTGTGTGATCGGCACTCCGCCAGCGCCGACACCCGGCAAGCACATTATTCAGCACAGGCTCATCTGGTGAGCCTCATGAAGCGCAACAATTGCAATAATGGACATCTCGTATTTCGCGCACAGTTCCAACGCGGCTGGCGAGAGACATTTGCTGCGTACGCATCTCCAAAGCGTTGCAACGCTGGCGCACGGGTTCGCCGAAGCAACATCCTGGGCCGACGAAGCACATCTCGCCGGCCTGCTACACGACTTGGGCAAATACGCCGACCGATTTCAGGCGCGGCTGCGCGGCGAGGAATCCGGCCTCGACCACTGGTCTCAGGGAGCATGGCTGGCCCTTTCGAAGTTTCGGGCCGTTGCCGCCGCCCTTGCGATCCAGGGCCATCATGTCGGTTTGC
>JANNDB010000673.1:0-1521 GCA_031387285.1 Betaproteobacteria bacterium
ACAGCACATGGCGTACCTGCGGCCGCGCGACACGCCGCAGCAGCAGTTGCTGGCGCACGCCCTGCAGGTGGAGCCCGAGCCAGAGCAGCAAAGCGCCGCCCTGGACGTATTTGGCAACCACCGCACGTTCATTTCGCTGCAGACCCCGCACGAACGTCTGCGCGTGGTCGCCAACAGCGTGGTCCGCACAACGGCTGACGACATGCCCGCCAGCAGCATCTGCTGGGAGCAGGTGCGTGAGCGTTACCGCTTCAGGGCCGATGGCAGCTACGACCCGGCGACCGAGTTCGTCTTCCCATCGCCCTATGTCCCGCGCCACGCCGACTTCGCCAGCTACGCACGCCCCAGCTTTGTGCCAGGTACAAGCCTGTTTGCTGCGACGCTGGACCTGATGCACCGCATCCATGGCGACTTCCGCTACGAAAGCCAGAGTACCCAGGTCAGTACGCCCGCACTCACGGCGCTTGCGCAGCGCAAGGGAGTCTGCCAGGATTTCGCCCACATCATGCTGGCCTGTCTGCGCTCTGTAGGACTGGCCGCGCGCTACGTGAGTGGATATCTGCTGACCCGGCCCGAACCGGGCCAGGCACCCACCCTGGGTGGCGACGCATCACATGCCTGGATTTCGGTATGCCTGCCGGATCTGCCGACCGAACGGCGCTGGTGCGACTTCGACCCGACCAACGACCGCTGGGGCTGGGGTGCACCAGGGGAAGATTACGTCGTGCTTGCGGTGGGCCGTGACTTTGCCGACGTTTCACCCATCCGCGGCGTCATCCACGGCGGTGCGCACCACAGCCTGAGCGTGTCGGTGACTGTGGAGATGATCGGCCCCAGCCGCGCGATGACAGAGCAATCTCTCTTGCCCATGCAGAGTCAAAGTCAAAGTCAAAGCCAGGGCGGTCCGGCTCCCGCACCATAAAATCCGCACCAGCGTCGTACACCATACCGGCGCAGGCCGGCCACCCGCAATGTCTTTTGACAACCCCACCATGAACGTCTACGACCAACTGACCGAACTCGACATCACGCTGCCCCCGGTGGCGATCCCCGCAGCGGCATATGTGCCCTTCACGCAGACTGGCAACCTGGTATTCCTGAGTGGCCATATCGCCAGGAAAGACGGCAAACCCTGGGTTGGCCAGCTTGGCAAGAACATGACGACCGAAGAAGGGAAGGCGGCTGCGCGCAGCATCGCCATCGAACTGATGGGGACCCTGCACGTTGCGGTGGGCGATTTGAACCGCGTCACGCGTATCGTCAAGGTCATGTCGCTGGTGAATTCCACGAGTGACTTCACGGAGCAGCATCTGGTCACCAACGGAGCCAGCGAACTCATTTCCCAGGTGTTCGGCGATGCAGGGGCGCACGCCCGCAGTGCTTTTGGCGTCGCGCAAATACCGCTGGGCGCCTGCGTGGAGATCGAGATGATCGCCGAGATCTCGTCCCAACGCTGATCACGCGGACCCTGGCCGAAGGCTGTCCCTTGACTACCGCGCTCCTCATCATTGACGTGCAGCA
>JANNDB010000676.1:0-4537 GCA_031387285.1 Betaproteobacteria bacterium
GAGGCGCCCGAGGGCAAGGGCAACTACCGCGACCATATCGTGGCGCGCGGCGACACCAGCAGCGCCGGCCTGCGCCGCAAGGCGGTCTGGGTGCTGGACGAGATGGAGCGCCGCATGGCGGCGCTTGGCGGCTCATGGCACAGCGCGACCGCGGTCCAGATGTACACCGAGCACGACGCCTATCCGCTGCTGGTCGATGAAATGGCACACCGCGGCGTGCTGCGCAACGGCCTGACCTGGCAGCTCAACCGCCCGCCGGTGCGCGAGATCGACTTCGAGATGGACTGTCGCGCGGTGCACGCCGAGCAGGTGGCCGAAGGCTGAGCCCGCCGGCCCCGAAGGGATCTGCGCTGAATCCGCCCAGACTTGCGTACTTCGGCCCTCTGCGGGCCTGGCCAGGAGCCTTCTCGGGCCGTTTTTTGGAGGCGGCAGGTGGCATCTGAAATTCGCCAGGTGCTGCCGGAGATCCGGCGGGCCCGCGGCGGTGGTATCGTCATTGACAGCGCACGCCGGGACCGGCCGGGGAAGGCTGGCCAGGCGCACGTACATGGACTGGCAGCATGAACATTCCCAAGCAGGTCGCCTTCGTTACCGGTGCCGGGTCCGGCATCGGACGCGCGACCGCGCTGGCTTTTGCCGGGCAGGGCGCGTGCGTCGCGCTGGTGGACCGCGATGCCGAGACCTGTGCCTGGTCCGGCGCCCTGCTGCAGGCCGCCGGTGCGCAGTTCCTGGTGCTGGCATGCGACGTGACCCAGGCTACTCAGGTGCAGGCTGCCGTGGACGCCACGGTCGCCGCCTGGGGCCGGCTCGATTGCGCCGTGAACGCGGCCGGTGTGGAGGGCGCCACACGGGAGCTGCTGCAGGAAGACGATGCGCTGTACGAGCACACCATGAACGTCAATGTGCGCGGCGTCTGGCTGTGCATGCGTGCGCAGATCGCGCAGATGCTGAATCAGCCTGGCGGTGGCGCGGTGGTGAATATCTCGTCGGGCGCGGGCCTGGTGGGCTCGGCGCGCTCGGCCGTCTATGGCGCGTCCAAACATGCGGTGATCGGCCTCACACGCAGCGCGGCCCTGCAATATGCGCGGCGTGGTGTACGTATCAACGCGGTCTGTCCGTCGGGGGTGCAGACGCCCATGGCCGAGCGCATCATCGCGTCCTTTCCGGGCGGCCCACCGTCGGCTGGCGGTGCGCGTTATCCTTTGGGCCGCTACAGCACGCCCGAAGAGATCGCCTCGGGCATCCTGTGGCTATGCTCGCCAGGCGCAGCTTCGGCGATCGGCAGCGTGTTGACCATTGACGCGGGGTTCACGGCCGCATGAAAGCCGGATAAACCAAGGAACACACCATGCATCTGCAAGGCTCCTGCCACTGCGGCAGCGTCAAGTTCTCGGTCGAGTCGTCCGAGCCAGTTCCTTTCATGCGCTGCTACTGTTCCATCTGCCGCAAGACCGCGGGTGCTGGCGGCTTCGCGATCAACCTGGGCGCGAACACACACACCATGAAAGTGACGGGCAAGCGCTCCTTGCGCATCTACCGCGCCCAGGTGCCGGACGAGAGCGGCACCGCAAGCCACGCCAGCACTGCGCGGCGCTACTTCTGCGCGGGCTGCGGCAGCGCCTTGTGGCTCTGGGATCCGACCTGGCCGGACCTTGTGCATCCGCATGCGAGTGCGATCGACACGCCGCTCCCGGCGCCACCGGCCCATGTCCACTGCCTGGTCGGGTCCAAGGCGGGCTGGGTTGACGTCGAGGGCAGTCCGGAGGACCCGCGATTCGATCACTATCCCGCCATGTCGCTCGCGCAGTGGCATGAGAGCAAGGGCCTGAAGTTCTGAGAAGCCCACATCGCCATGCCAGCCAAACCTCGCGCCCGTGAACTCGGCCTTCCTTTCCCGGGCGAGACCGGCCCCTTCAACGCCATCACCGACGTGCCCGGTGTCCTGGTGGGTTACACCACGCTGGACGGCGTTTCGCCCGAGGGGAAACTTATCAAGACCGGCGTCACGGCCGTGTTGCCGCGGGGCCATCAGAGCGAGCCGCAGCCGGTGTGGGCGGGAGTGCACCGCTTCAACGGCAACGGCGAGATGACCGGCACGCACTGGATCGAGGATGGCGGATATTTTTTCGGGCCAGTGTGCATCACCAATACACACAGCGTGGGCATCGTGCACCACGCGACGGTTCGCTGGACGATCCGGCAGTACCGCTCGGTCTGGCCGGGCAGCCATATCTGGGCCATGCCGGTGGTAGCCGAAACCTACGACGGCCGGCACAACGACATCGACGGCCTGCACGTGACCGAGGCACATGCGCTGGCCGCGCTGGACGGCGCGCGCGGCGGCCCGGTGGCCGAGGGCAATGTGGGCGGCGGCAACGGCATGCGCAGCTACCAGTTCAAGGGCGGCACCGGGACTGCGTCG
The DNA here is from genome assembly GCA_031387285.1 of Betaproteobacteria bacterium. GTDB lineage: Bacteria > Pseudomonadota > Gammaproteobacteria > Burkholderiales > Burkholderiaceae_C > CAISIP01. The sequence goes on from JANNDB010000676.1 coordinate 2,423, forward strand.
CGCGCCATCGACGTCGACGGCCGGCCCTATACGGTGGCGGCGCTGGTGCAGAGCAACCACGGCCTGCGCGAGTCGTTCACGGTGCTGGGCGTACCGGTGGGCAAGCACCTGCCGCTGGGCGGCAGCACCAGCGCGCAGGATCTGGGCTCGATCATCATCATCCTGGCCACCGATGCGCCCATGCTGCCGCACCAGTTGCAGCGGCTGGCACGCCGTGCGGCCATCGGTTTTGGCCGCAACGGCACCTTCGGTGGCAACTCGTCAGGCGACATCTTCCTGGCCTTCAGCACCGCCAACGCCAAGGCGCTGCCGCAGTTCTCGCCCTCGCACCTGAGCATGGAGCACCTCAACGACAGCGCCTGCGACGCAGCCTACCTGGCGGCCGTGCAGTGTTCGGAGGAGGCGGTGATCAATGCCATGCTGGCGGCCGAGGATGCGCCGGAGACCGGCCCTGGAGGTGGCGTCTGCAAGGCGCTCGACCATGCCGAACTGATGCGCATCATGGCGCACTACCGGCGCGTCGGATGATGGTACGAGAGGCTCTGGTAGATTCCGTCTCTGTGTCCCCAACCATCAGAAAGGTTCCATGAAGATTCGGGAAGTGCATCGCGGCCGCCTGATCGACCACATCGGGCTGGTCGTGCGGGACCTCACTGCGAGCAAGGCCTTCTATGGCGCTGTCCTCGGCGCGCTGAAGATCCCGGTGGGCGGTTCCGACGAGCGCAACTTCTGGGCCGACGAACTGTTCATAGGCTCGTCGGACAGCGAGGAGGTGCAGGGCGAACTGACCGGGCGCCATCACATCGCATTCCAGGCGCAAGACCGGGCCATGGTGGATGCTTTCTACCAAGCCGCAATGGCACATGGTGGAACAGACAACGGCGCTCCCGGTGAACGTGCCTACCACCCGGGCTACTATGCGGCGTTTGTGCTGGACCCGGATGGCAACAATATCGAAGCCGTGGTGCATGGGGAGCCGGAGCGCAGTGCGGCTTCAGTGCGAATTTCGTATTGATCATTGTGTGGGGCTCTGGCGACCGTGCGGTTTGTCGCATGATTTGAATACATATTTTCATATGTATAATTATTTGCCATGAACTTCTCGTGGCGAGAGTCCAAGCGCAAGAGCAATCTGAAAAAGCATGGCTTTGATTTCGCGAGTGCCGAGCAGGTATTCAACGGGCCAACCTTCACTGTGGAAGATGCCCGCGATTACGACGGCGAACAGCGCTTCAACTCCACTGGCTTTCTGGGCACATCCATCGTGACGATCAGCCACACAGAAACCGAAGACGAAATTCACGTCATCTCCATGCGAAAGGCTGAGTCCCATGAAATCGACACACTCTCCCGCTACCTCTAAGCCGCCGCGCTTGCGGGTTGGCCTGAAAGACGTCAGCCGAGAAGAATTCACCACGGCCGTCAATGCGCATTTGGGCAAGCAGCGCGTCTCTATCATGCTTGACGGTTCAATCATTGCGTTCTTCAAAGCCAAGGCCGGTGAGCGAGGCTACCAAACACTTATCAATCAGGCGTTGCATCAAGCCATGACGGGCGAACAAATTGAATCCACGCTGCGCCGCGTGATCCGCGAAGAACTGCATACTGCGTGAAGTGTTGGTCGGCGCATACGCTGGGCCCTTGCGGCAGGCGCGCGGCGCCCCAGTCTGACGCGGTGGCTAGCGAGCTTGCATCCTCTGCGCCAATTGCAGGTCCGCCACAGTCGGCCCGGCCGGCCGCAAAAACGGCTCACCACAGCGGCCACGCTCGACCCACACGTGCGGATCAGTACCGCAAACCATCGTGATGTCCGGATAGTCTTCCGCAGTCGGCTGGTAATGCGTGGGGTTGAACATTACCGGCGTGTGCGCGCTGGCGTACACGTAGAGCAGGGAGCGGCGCGTGTCGCCCTGTGTGTGGTTGGGAAACGAGCCGTGGATCAGGTAGCCGTCGAAGAAGACCGCCGAGCCGGCCGCTATTTCGATCGGCACTGCGTCGGAGGGCTGGTACGGGAAGCCGTGGATTTCTTCAGCGCGGTCTAGTTCGGGGTTGTTGTGCTTGCGCATGGGCCACAAAACGCTGGGCCGGTGCGAGCTGGGGATCACGCGCAGGCAG
>JANNDB010000762.1:0-1818 GCA_031387285.1 Betaproteobacteria bacterium
CCGGGCTGGCCGACGCGTTTGCGTGGCAGCATCTGGATCAGCTTTTGTCCCTGCTCGGACTGCCAGTGGTGGTGGTTGAGGTCGGTTTCTATGTAGCCCGGGCACAAGGCATTCACGTTGATGCCGTACTTGCCCCACTCCACTGCCATCGCCCGCGTCATGTGGATCAGCGCCGCCTTGCTCATCGCATAGATGCTGATTTGCGGCAGGACGCGCAAACCGGCCATCGACGCCACATTCACGATCCGGCCACCGGTGAAGGTTCCGGGTGCGGCGCCCTTGGCGCGGGCCAGCATACGCTTGCCGACTTCCTGGGCCACAAAGAAGGCGCCCTTCACATTCGTGTCAAAGACGAAGTCGAAGTCCCTCGGTGTAACGTCCTTGATGCGCTGCGTGGTGGAGACCCCAGAATTGTTGACCAGGATGTCGATGGAGCCGACCTCCGTCTCGGCGCGCGCCACCGCGGCCTTGATGGAATCGTGGTTGGCCACGTCGAGTTCCACCACGTGCGCGTCGCCACCGGCGCCGTCAATCTCGGCGCGCAGTTCCTTGAGCTTGTCGACGCGCCGGCTGGCCAGCACCACGGCCGCCCCGGCGGCCGACAGGGTGCGGGCAAACTGCGCACCGAGACCGCCCGAAGCTCCGGTAATGAAGGCCACGCGGCCGGAAAGGTCGATGCTGTATGCCATGTCGGAGTCCGATTTTCAAGTTTGAATGGCTTGATTATGTGCGGTGGACATGGCCACGCAGACGCATAAAATCAGCGACACCCTCCTGCCCGAACTGCCTCACCTGACGAGCCCCGCACCATGACGCACGACGAAATCCTCCAGCAATTCGGTCCTCGCGAGGCCATGGAATACGACGTGGTCGTGGTCGGTGGCGGCCCGGGCGGGCTGTCCACCGCCATCCGGCTCAAGCAACTGGCCGCGGAAAAGGGAACCGAGGTGTCGGTCGTGGTGCTTGAAAAAGGTTCGGAGCCTGGCGCGCACATCCTCTCGGGCGCCATCATGGATCCGATCGCCTTGAACGAGCTGTTCCCGAACTGGAAGGAACTCGGCGCACCCCTGAACCAGCCCGTCACCGACGACGCGATGGTTTTTCTGGGCGAGAAGGCCTCCATCCGCACGCCGAATTTCCTGCTGCCGCCCTGCCTGCACAACGAAGGCAACTACATCGTCAGCCTGGGCGACGTGACACGCTGGCTGGCGCAGCAGGCCGAAGCGCTGGGCGTGGAGATCTTTCCCGGATTTGCGGCAGCCGAAGTGCTCTACAACGAGAACGGCTCGGTCAAGGGTGTGGCCACCGGCAACATGGGCGTGGGCAAGGACGGGAACCCTGGCGATAACTTCCAGATCGGTATGGAACTGCACGGCAAGTACACCGTGTTTGCCGAAGGCGCGCGCGGCCATCTGGGCAAGCAGCTGATCGCGCGCTTCAAGCTCGACGCGGGCAAGGATCCGCAAACCTACGGCATCGGTGTCAAGGAGTTGTGGGAGATCGACCCGAAGCGCCACCAACCCGGCTTCGTCCTGCACACCGCCGGCTGGCCGATGGACAGCGACACCTATGGCGGCGCCTTCCTCTACCACCTGGACGGCAACCGGATCGCCCTGGGCTTCATCACCGGGCTGGACTACAGCAACCCCTACCTGAGCCCGTTCGAGGAATTCCAGCGCTGGAAGACGCATCCGAACATCCGCTGGTATTTCGAGGGCGACGGTCTCAAGCCGGCAAAACGTCTGGCCTATGGCGCGCGCGCCATCACGGCCGGCGGCCTGATGTCGCTGCCCAAGACAGTATTCCCGGGCGGAGCGC
>JANNDB010000728.1:0-2673 GCA_031387285.1 Betaproteobacteria bacterium
CCTGCACTGTAGAGAAAGGCCCGCCAAACGTGCTGCCGAAAAACATCGCGTAGACGCCAATTGGAGTGGCACGCATATCCTCTTGCAGGTGTTTGGCGTAGGTTATTGGCAACACTACGCAGTTTCTAGAGTACGGCTCCGTTCTACCATTGAACTGCGCGAAAGTGACGAGAATTGTGGCAGCAGTCAGGCCTCGCGAGCGACGAGATGGGTGAGCCGAAATAGGCAGAGCGGGTCACTTGCGCGTCGGTGCCAACGGTCAAGCGTCAGCACGTAGAATAAGTGTTTCGTCGGTCCGATTGGCGGATTCGGTTGGCGGCGATTGCAAGTCATTGATTTATATGATTGCAAGAGCCCCTTACAAGGCGTAGGTCGGCGGTTCGAGCCCGTCACCGCCCACCACCCCGACAAAGGCGAACACACCTGTTCGCCTTTTTGTTTTTTTGTTGGAGACACGACGCATGTTCGACCTCGTTCGCAGGCACACCAAGATCCTGATGTTCATGATGTTCCTGTTGATCATCCCGGCCTTTGTACTGGTAGGTGTCGACGGCTACAAGCGATTCAACGACTCCGGCCAGTCGGTAGCCCGGGTCGGTGGACGCGACATCACGCAGGCCGAGTGGGATTTCGCGCACAAGAACGAAGTCGAGCGGGTTCGCGCGTCATCGCCCTCCATTGATGTGAAGTTGCTCGATTCTCCTCAGGCGCGTCGTGCCACGCTGGAGCGTCTGGTGCGCGAGCGCGTGCTGGCCGAGGCCGCCGAGAAAGACCATCTTTCAACGAGTGATAGCCGCCTGGCGCGCGACCTTCAGCAGAACCCGGCCATCGCGGCGCTGCGCCGCGCCGATGGCACCCTGGACATGGAACGCTATCGCCTGCTGGTCGCGAGCCAGGGGCTGACGCCGGAAGGGTTCGAGGCGCGCGAGCGGCGCAAGTTGTCGATGCGCCAGGTCGAAGCGGGCGTCGTGGGGACCGTGTTCGCGCCGGCCAGTCTGGCTGACGTTGCATTGGGTGCCTTTTTCGAGAAGCGCGAAGTGCAGGTGCTCAATTTTCCGGCGGCGCAATATGTGGCCAAGGTGAGTTTGACCGACGCCGAACTGGAAACGTATTACCAGGCCAATAGGGCGAGGTTCCAGGCGCCGGAGTCCGTCAACATCGAATACCTGGTGCTCGATCTGGATGCCATCAAGAAGTCCGTCACCATCAATGAGTCTGACCTGAAGACCTACTATGAGCAGAACATTGCGCGCCTCAGCGGCAACGAAGAGCGCCGCGCCAGCCATATCCTGATCAATGCGGGCAAGGACGCCCCAGCTGCGGACCGTGCCAAGGCCAAGGCCAGGGCCCAGGAATTGCTGGCGGAAGCGCGCAAGGCGCCCGATCAGTTCGCAGACCTGGCGCGCAAATTCTCCCAGGACAAGGGGTCGGCGCCGAACGGCGGCGACCTGGATTTTTTCGCACGCGGCGCGATGGTCAAGCCGTTCGAGGAAGCCGTGTTCTCCATGAAAAAGGGTGACACCAGTGAGGTCGTCGAGTCCGACTTCGGCTACCACATCATCCGGCTGACGGACATCAAGGCGCCCAAGCAGCGCAGCTTCGAAGAGATGCGGGCGGGCATGGAGTCCGAGCTCAAGACCCAGCAGGCGCAAAAGAAGTACGCCGAAGCGGCCGAGGCATTCACCAACACGGTGTACGAGCAACCGGACAGCCTGAAGCCGGCTGCAGAACGCCTCAAGCTGGAGGTCAAGACGGCCAACGGGCTGACGCGTGTCCCTGGCGCCGGAGCAACTGGCGTGCTGGCGAACCCGAAATTCACAACAGCCCTGTTCGGTGCCGACGCGACGCAAAAGAAGCGCAATACCGAGGCCGTGGAGACAGCCCCCAACCAACTGGTGGCCGGACGGGTGCTGCAACATACGCCGGCGCGCACGCTCCCGCTTGCCGAAGTACGCGCCGCAGTACGCGACAGCCTGACCGCCGTGCGGGCCGCCGAATTGGCGCGCACCGAGGGCGCTGCGCGGCTTGCCGCCTGGAAGGCCAACCCCGCCGAGGCAACTGTGGCCGCCATTGTGGTCTCGCGTGATGACCCACAAAGTCTGCCGCCCAAGGTGGTCGAGGCAGCGTTGAAAGCTGATCCCACTGCCTTCCCGGTGACCAGCGGCGTTGATTTGGGTGAGCAGGGTTATGCCGTGTTGAAGGTCAACAAGGTGGCAGGGCGCAACGCAGCCGACGAGACCGCAACCAAGCAGGCGCGCACCCAGTACGCTCAGGTGTGGGCCAGTGCCGAGAACGCCGCCTACTACAGCATGTTGAAGGATCGCTTCAAGGTCAAATTGCCCGCGCCGGTGGCAGCAGTGGCAGACACCGGCAAACCGGCTTCACCCTGACTTGCGGCGATATAATCAGGTTCTACGGTGGCTGTAGCTCAGTTGGTAGAGTCCAGGATTGTGATTCCTGTTGTCGTGGGTTCGAGCCCCATCAGCCACCCCATTTTTCTCGTTTAAAATCAACTACTTACGAGATTTTTGACGATTTCTGGGCCTAATTTGGGCCTAATCGCATTTTTGATCGCCACTTCCAGGCGGTCCATTTCCCGGTCGTTTTGCTCCCCGTCGATCCATTTTGTGTAGGTTCTTTGGAACTGATCGACGCTGTGCCCGAGTTGTTTGG
>JANNDB010000754.1:0-5542 GCA_031387285.1 Betaproteobacteria bacterium
CGGTGCACCTCGCCCAGGATCTGGCGCTTGTGCAGCCGGCAGTCGTCGAAGTCGAGGATGGCATTGGTGTAGCCGCGGTGCGAGACGTTGCGGTAGCCCTCGCGCACGGTGAAGCCGGGTGTACCCTTGTCGACGAAAAAAGCCGTGATCTTCTTCTTCGGGCCGCGCGGCGTCGCTTCCTCGCCGGTAGCCATGAACACGATGGCGAACCCGGCGATGTCGGCGTGGCTGATGAAGTGCTTGGTGCCGTTGAGGATCCAGTCGTCGCCGTCGGGCCGCGCGCTGGCCTTCATGCCGCGCAGGTCGGAGCCCGCGCCCGGTTCGGTCATGGCCAGGCAGTCCCAGGTTTCGCCGCGCACGCAGGGGTAGAGGTAGCGCTGGCGCTGCTCTTCGTTGCCGGCCAGCAGGATGTTGGAGGGGCGCGCGACGCAGGTCCAGTGCAGCGCATAGTTGGCGCGGCCCAGCTCTTTTTCATACAGCAGCCAGGACAGCGTGTCCAGGCCGGCCCCGCCGACTTCCTCGGGCATGTTGGCAGCGTACAGGCCGGCTGCAATCGCCTTTTGCTGGATCTCGCGGACCAGTTCCATCGGCAAGGTGCCGCTGCGCTCCACCGCCGCCTCGTGCGGATACAGCTCCTTTTCGACAAACGATCGTGTCGCGTCGACGATCATCTGCTGTTCTTCTGTCAGGCCGAAATGCATGGGGGACCTTGCAAGTAATGGTCGTGGCCGCCGCGCCGGAAGGCCGGTGCGACGCCGCCGCTAGGAAATGGAATTGAACGGATTGATGACGACGACATCGCGATAACGCTGGCCGTGGCTCAGGTCCTCGGAATACACGGTGGTGGCACCAAGTTCGTGGGCGGCTGCGACCACCATGGCATCCCAGAAAGACATTTGGTGGCTCTGCTGTATCTCCATCGCCTGCAACAGCAAGGACGGCGTGTTCGGTACCACAGGATATGCCAGGAACTGCTGCACGGCGTCGCTGGCCTGCGCCAGCGTCATGGCCGCAGTGGCCGTGGGCCTCTTGGCGCGCGTGGCATTGACGTAGAACTCCTGCAGCACCTGCACGGATACGCCCCAATTGTCCTGGGCCATCAGCGCGCGCGCGGCGTGGCGCTTGGACGCCTCTTCAGGCGCATTGGATATGGCATACAGCAGGACATTGGTGTCGAGCAGGCAGTCAGCGCGCATGGGTTTCGTCGCGGGTCAATCTGTCGCTGGCGCAGAACGACCCGGCCTGGTCCAGCGCGGAAAACAGCTTGCCGCTACGGACTGAATGTGTCGGGACGCCCGTCAGCGAGCGCAGGTACTGGCGCACAACGCCGCTGACAGTGGCGTTGTGTTGCGCCGCAAATATACGGGCGGCGCGGTACGTCTCGTCGTCAACCGAAAGTGTGATATTGGGCATGGCGAACACTCATGAATCATCAATCTGGAATTGTAGCAGCCGGTCCACAGTTTCGCAGTATCACAGCCGTTTCCGACCAAGACGGATACCATCTTCGATCTCTCTATCTGCCAAGGGGAACCCAACAGGGGAAGGCTTCGAACCCTGCCGCGCAGAAGCTGCCTGCCGTGGGGATGGCGACCATGATGGCTAATCAGACACGAAGTCTTTCCAGGTGCTCGCTAAATACCCGATGAAGGGTGCCCCCAGGCCTTGCCCCTGCAGATAGGCGCGGCTGACCGGACGCTCTACCGCACGAAACCCGGGGTCTGCAAGCGCGCGCGTGGCGAAGTCATGGTGCAGCATTGCGCCACGACCGATGAGGACGAAATCGGCTCCGTTGTCGATGCAGGCCTGCGCGGTCGCGGCATCCATGATCTTGCCGGCCACACCGAGCCGGGTTGACCCGCGCTCAAGGCCGGTGAAATGCGCGATCAGCGGCTTGCCTTTGTAGGCCTCGTCCATGGGCTCGCGGAAAACATCCCACAACGACATGTCCAGATAGTCGATCTTGCCCCCGGTCATGAGCGCTTGCGCCAGCGCCAGGGATTCAGGCATCGTCACCCCGAAACGCTCGGGCGACAGGCGCACGCCGAGCTGCAAGCCCTTGCCTGCGCGCGCCCGGATGCCGTCAATGATGGCGTACAGCGCGCGGGTGCGGTTCTCGAAACTGCCGCCATAACCATCGGTCCGCTGGTTGTGGGTCGCGTCGAGGAACTGCCCCAGCAGATAGCCATGCGCGCCGTGCAACTCCACTCCGCCGAACCTGGCCGCCTCGGCGCGCAGCGCGGCGAGGATGAAGTCTTCAATCACCTGCTCCACCTCGGCGGTCGACAACGCGCGGGCACCGGTTTCGGCATCGTCCCATGGCGCTACTGGGCGTTGGCCGGTGAGTGCAACATCGGAGCGCCGCCCGGAGTGCTGAATCTGGACGCTGCTCAGGCTGCCGGCGCCGTGAATTGCCTTGGCCAGCCGGGTGAGGCCCGGCAGGTGCGCGTCGGACCAGCTGCCCAGTTGCCCGGGGAACCCCTGGCCCGACGCCTGCACGTGCGTGGCGCAGGTCATCGTGAGGCCAAAACCGCCGCGCGCGCGCATGGTGAGCCAGTGGTATTCGTCGTCGGACAGGGTGCCATCGACATGGCTCTGCCAATTGGTGAGCGGCGCCAGCATCAGGCGGTTCTTCATGGCGGCCCCGCGGACGAAGGCGACCGGATCGGACAGGGCAGGGGTGCGGGGTTGGCCAGGCAAAGTCAATTTTGTACTTTCGGGGAGGGGGAGTGAATGCGCCGCGCCGGCATGTCCGAAACGGCGCTGGGTAGGCTACTTCATGGTGACGCTCGTGGCAGTCACACGTGCGGCACTGCTCGGCCTGGTGACCGCCTCGTCCGCCAGCATGTAGGGCAGGTCTGCACTGGCGACCTTCAGCCCAAACACCACCGTATCACCGTTGCGCCGTCCCTCGCCACGCACGGTGCGTGTTCGCATGGTCGGCTGCCGCGTACGATACTTGGCCACCACAACAACCACGAAGGCAGCCGGCATGGCAGCAGCAGATGCAAACCCGAAAGCCCGGCTCGACGGCCAGGTCGACCTGATCCTGGTGCGCCACGCGGAATCGGGCAACAACGTGCTGGCAGAGCAGATTCGCCAGGCCCATGGCGCCGACGTACCGGAGGCGACCCTGATCGGTCAGGAGGCACGCATGCGCCATCCCGATGCCGACCTGTCCGATCGCGGGCACAGGCAGCTGGAGCAACTGTCGCGCTACGACTGGAGCGACTACTTCATGAAGGCCGGCGCGTTCCCCCGCTGCAAGGTGTTCACGTCCCCCATGCAGCGCTGCCTGCTGACGGCACAGGCCGTGGGCACGAGTCTGCGCGCGAGCATGGACGAACCGGTGGTGGTGGGCCCCGACCTGTTCGAGGAAGGGGGTTGTTACCACCATCAGGAAGACGGGACACCGATGGGACTGCCGGGGGCATCCTGGCAGGATATCGGCGCGCGGTTTCCTGAATTCGCCTGCCCCCCCGCCTCGCCGCGCGGCTGGTATGACCGGGCACATATCGAGACGGCCGACGAGTTTCATGCCCGCGCGTTCGACATCGTCGACTGGATCTGGCGCATGCAGCAGGACATGCTGCGCTCCGGGCACGCAGTGCTGGTGCTGGTGATGCACGGCAACATCATGAGCGCCATCATGTCCACGCTGTTTTCCGGGGCGCCGCACCGAACTCTATATAAGCACTGCAATACCGGGCACACCCACATTGAGCTGTTTTCCCATGGCGGCAAGAACCTGACCGTCTGCCAAAGCGTCAACAAGGTCACGCACCTGTTGCACGCGCGCGAGCTGATCGGTGGCGACCATGCGGTTGACGATCGCTGGATCCAGCAGTTCTCGGCGCGCGACTGAGCCAGCGGGCCGGCTTTCGGTTGCGGGCGGCGCCGGCGCCCTTGATCAGGCCGCTGCTTCCAGCCCGTTGTTGAAATGCTCCTGCATGCAGGCCGCCGCCGCCACGGCGTCGCGGGCTTGCAATGCCGCCATGATGGCGCGGTGCTCCTGCAGCGATTCGGCCACCCGGCCGGTCTTGAGGAGTGAGTTGTGGCGGTGCAGTTTCATCACCTTGCGCAAGTCCAGCACGGTTTGCAGCGACCAGCGGTTGGCGGCCAGTTCCAGCAGGCGCATGTGGAACTGCTCGTTGATGCGAAAAAACGCTTCCCGGTCTTCCTGCCCCGCCGTTGCACTGGCTTCGAGGCGGGCGTGCAGGCCGGCCAGTTCGGCCAGTTGCGCGGTGTCGGCATGCGCCGCAACCGCGCGGGCGGCATCCGACTCCAGCAGGCTCAGCAGGTGGTAGACCTCATGCAAGTCGCGGTCCGATACCTCGGTGACGTAGGCGCCGCGGCGCAGCTTCATCGTGACCAGGCCTTCGGTGGCCAGCACCTTGAGCGCCTCGCGCAGCGGTGTGCGGCTGATGCCGTAGGCTTGGGCTATCTTGAGTTCGTCGATCCAGCTGCCGGGTGCGAGTTCGCGGCTGAAAATACGTTGACGCAAGGACTCCGCTACCTCTTCATAGAGGGCGCGGGGGGTCAGGGTAAGCGTATCCATCAGGCACCAATTGCAGGGTTGATTGTAAGCTGAAATTAAGTTTTGAATGCATAATTATAAATAACGCAGACTCGCTGCGTTGTTTGCACCATGGCAAACTACCTAGAGACCACCATGACCGATACCGCCAACACGCCTGCCCACCCGGCCCCGCAACAACCGACGGCCCCCGACTTGATGGCGTGGGAGCGGGCCGCCGCCAGATCGGCCCCCGGCGCGGACCTCTCCAGGCTGATCTGGCATACGCCAGACGGCATTGCCGTCAAGCCGCTCTACACCGCCGCCGACACCGCAGGGCTTCCCCATACCCACTCGCTGCCGGGCTTTGCGCCCTATCTGCGCGGCCCGCAGGCCACGATGTATGCCGTGCGGCCATGGACGATCCGCCAGTACGCGGGTTTCTCCACCGCGCAGGAGTCCAACGATTTCTACCGCAAGGCGCTGGCCGCCGGCGCACAGGGCGTGAGCGTGGCGTTTGACCTCGCGACGCACCGCGGCTACGACTCGGATCACCCGCGTGTGACCGGCGATGTGGGCAAGGCCGGCGTGGCCATCGACTCGGTCGAGGACATGAAAATCCTGTTTGACGGCATAGCGCTGGACCAGGTGAGTGTCTCCATGACCATGAACGGTGCGGTGCTGCCGGTGCTGGCCGGTTACGTGGTCGCGGCCGAAGAGCAGGGCGTGGCGCAGGCGCAATTGAGCGGAACCATACAGAACGACATCCTCAAGGAGTTCATGGTCCGCAACACCTATATCTATCCGCCGGCCCCGTCGATGCGCATCATCGGCGACATCATTGCGTACACGGCAGCGAACATGCCCAAGTTCAACTCGATCAGCATATCGGGTTACCACATGCAGGAAGCCGGGGCGAACCAGGCGCTGGAGCTGGCTTTCACGCTGGCGGACGGGCAGGAATACGTGCGCACGGCGGTCGCCAAAGGCATGGACGTGGACGACTTCGCTCCGCGCCTGAGCTTC
>JANNDB010000766.1:0-1679 GCA_031387285.1 Betaproteobacteria bacterium
CAGGCGCAACCGCCAAGCAGAAAGTCATCAGCGAGATTGTTTCCCCCGTGGAACGCGTGCGAGTGGACACCGAAGCCAACTTTGCCGACGTGCTTGACAAGGTGCATGCGCTCAGGTTGGCCGGAACCGACACGCAGCACCAGTTCATGCTGTCGCAAGTCTACGAAGGCCTGTTGCTCAAGATGGGCGAAAAGAACTCAGATGGTGGTCAGTTCTATACCCCCCGTGAACTGATCCGCGCCATGGTGCAGGTGGTGAATCCGCGCATCGGCGACACGGTGTGCGACCCCTGCTGTGGCACAGGTGGGTTTCTGGCCGAAGCGGCCGAGCACATGCGGCGCCACGGTGGCGAAGTCTCTACGGGGCAGCTCGATGTGCTCAAGCACCATAGCTTCTACGGACGCGAGAAAGACGGCTTGGCCTACCCTATTGCGCTGGCGAATCTGATGCTGCACGGCATTGACGAGCCACACATCTGGCATGGGAATACGCTATCAAGACTGGCAATTTACGATGGGCTGTTTGAGGGTGCACCCGAGCGCTTCAACGTCATCCTTACAAACCCGCCATTCGGTGGCAAAGAGGGTCTGGAAGCGCAAGCGCAGTTTCCGTTCAAGACGCGCGCCACGCAGGTGCTGTTCATGCAGGTGCTACAGCAGTCGCTGTTGCCCGGCGGTCGCTGCGGAGTGGTGCTGGACGAGGGCTTTCTGTACCGCACAAATGAGGACGCTTTTGTGCGCACCAAGCGCAAGCTACTGTATGAGAACGATGTCTGGTGCGTCGTCAGCCTTCCGGGCGGGGCTTTCACGGGAGCCGGAGCGGGAGTAAAAACGAACCTGGTGTTCTTTACCCGTGGCCGCAAGACAGAGCGGATCTGGTATTACGACCTCTCGCATGTGAAGGTGGGCAAGAAGACGCCATTGACCTTGCAGCACTTCGCACGCCTTTTCGAACTCGTGCCGCAGCGTGGCACCGATGCGGCTGAGACCGAGCAGAGCTGGACGATAGACTTTTCGGCCCGGAGAGAGAGAGCTTTCGACGAGGCCGCGCCATTGCGTCGTGAAGCCGAGCTGCAACGAGAGCGGGCCCTGGAGTTGCGGGAGCGGGCGAAGGTTGCGCGCAAGGCCGTGCGACAGACTACAGCAGATGAACTGCTGGAAAAGGCCATGGAAGCCGAGCGCGAAGCCCGTGCTGCGAGTGCCAAAGCGCAAGGCATCGAAGACGCGATCTACGATCTCAAGGCGGTGAACCCACGGGAGCGCAAGGCCGTCGATACACGATCACCTGCTCAATTGCTGGATGCCATCGAGGCCAAGGGACGTGAAGTGGACGACGCGTTAGCAAAGCTCCGGCTTATCGTAACGACCTGAGAATCGCCGCCGCCAAAACAAAACTGGCGTCCGACAGCAGCCGCCAATCAATCATTCACTCGACTAAGGTTTCAATGCGCTTGCCCACCAACTCTTGCGCCAGGAGCCGGATGCCCGTCAGATTCCTGCCGGGCTGAGCCGGGGACTTCACCAGGGCGGTGGCGACCGATTGTCGAACGCAATCGGGTGTCAATTGTCCGTGTGCCACACCAGCGCCAGCGCCTTGCATTTTTGCCAGACTGTGAGGCGTTCGTCGGACAGGGCGTCCAGGAAGTCCGAGAGCCGCTTGGACTTGGCCATGGTGTAGAC
>JANNDB010000802.1:0-2013 GCA_031387285.1 Betaproteobacteria bacterium
CCGTACAAGACCCTGGACGGTTATGTGTGTTGCCTGATCTACACCGACGCCAACTGGAAGGGTTTTCTGAAGGCCATCGGCAAGGCCGATCTGTTCGAGAGCGATCCGCGCATGCGTTCCGTATCCACGCGTACACAACACATCACAGCCTTGTACAGCATGGTGTCCGACGAGATCGGCCGCCACACCACGTCCGAACTGGAGTCCCTGCTGGCAGGCAGTGACATCCCGGTGTTCCCGATGCACACCTTTGACACACTGCTGCAGGACCCGCATCTGCACGACATCGGTTTCTTCAGCGAAATCGACCACCCCGCGCTGGGTGGAATCGTGCAGATGGCGGTTCCCAGCGAGTGGTCTGACACGCCACCGGGGCCACCGACGCCCGCCCCCTGCCTGGGACAGCATAGCCGCGCCGTACTGCGCGAGGCAGGGTATACGGACGCGCGCATCGACACACTGGTAGCACAGGGCGCAGTATCCGAATGAAGTCCGGCATTGCCGCAACCCGATCCAACCAAGGAAGACCATGAGTGAAATCGCCCCCGCCGAACTGCTGCGCGAGATGCGCGGCAGCGTGATGTGGCTCTCCATCAACCGGGAGGAGCGCCGCAACTCCATCAGTCCGGCCGTGCTCGCCGGAATCAGCCTGGCCCTGACCGACGCTAACAAGGACCGCGACGTACGTGCCGTCGTCATCACCGGAACGGGGTCCAAAGCATTCTGCGCGGGCGCTGATCTGCAAAGTGGCAAGTCATTCAAGTTCGACTATTCCGAGCCGCATGTCGGCTTCGCCAACCTGTTCCGTCAGGCCCGTGCGTCCACCGTGCCCCTGATCGCGCGCGTCAACGGGGCCTGCATGGCCGGTGGCATGGGCATCATGGGCATGTGTGACATGGCGGTGGCTGCGCGTTCGGCCATCTTTGGTTTGCCCGAAGTCAAGATCGGCCTGTTTCCGGCCCAGGTGCTGAGTGTGCTGGGCCATCTGCTGCCACGCCGCGTGCTGGCCGAGATGTGCCTCACGGGTGAACCGATCAACGCTGAGCAGGCCCTGGAGCTCCACCTGATCAACCACGTGAGCGACGACGTCGATGCCGGCCTCGAGTGGCTGCTCGCCCGCATGCTCGACAAGTCGCCGGCGGCAATCCGGCGCGGGCTCTACACCATGAAGAAGATCGAGGCGATGGCGTTCGAGGAGTCGATGGCCTTCACCGAAAGCCAGATCGGCCTGTTTGCGCTGACGCAGGACGCCGCTGAAGGCCAACTGGCGTTCCGCGAAAAGCGCAAGCCGGTGTGGCCGGGTCGATGAGTTCCCCCCCGAAGCGCCTGCGGCGCCTCCCCCTCCGGGGGCGATGCCAGCGGCCCGGCAAAGCCGGTTCCGCGGCATCCTGAAATGGAGAGTGAAGCATGACTCGTAGTTCTCCTGATCTCTCACGCGTGGTGCGTATCGGTGGCGCATCCGGATTCTGGGGCGACAGCAGCGTGGGCGCGCCACAGCTGGTGGCCAGCGGACAGATCGACTATCTGGTGTTCGACTATCTGGCCGAACTCACGATGTCCATCCTTGCCGGCGCGCGGCTGAAGAAGCCCGAGCTGGGTTACGCCACCGACTTCGTGACGGTGGCCATGAAAGCCGTGTTGCGTGATGTCGTGGCCCAGGGCATCCGGGTCGTCAGCAACGCCGGCGGCGTCAATCCGCAGGGCTGCGCGGCGGCGCTGGCGGCGCTGGCGGCCGAACTGGGTGTGCCCTTGCGTATCGCGGTGGTAAGCGGCGACGACGTGATGCCGTTGCTGGGCGAACTGCGCGATGCCCAACCGCCGCTGCAGGAGATGCAGAGTGGTGCGGCCTTGCCCAAGCAGGTGCTGACGGCCAACGCCTACCTGGGCGCATTGCCAATCAAGGCCGCGCTGGACGCCGGCGCGCAGGTAGTCATCACCGGGCGCTGCGTGGATTCGGCTGTGACCCTGGGCGTACTGATGCATGCGTTCGGATGGGACAGCACGGCGCTGGAC
>JANNDB010000832.1:0-2191 GCA_031387285.1 Betaproteobacteria bacterium
CTGTTGCGCCAGTTGTCTATGGACTGGGCGCCAGCAGCCGTGGCAAGTGCTGTAGTTGCAACCAGCATGGCCACTTTATTCAAATTCTTCATGGTTCTCCTCAGTGAGACAAAGCCGCAGACAGGACTGCGAATGTTGAAAGCCCCCGGTGACCGCCACCCAAGGCATGCTTTGTATTGTGCCATACGCAAGACCGGCAGCAAGATAAAACTCCTGCCGCAGGTGTAGGACAGGACCGCATTGAAGGAATTTTGTTGCCAGTTCGCGACATCGCCTTGACCGTAAAATCGACGTTTTCCGTCGAAAACACCCCTCCATGACCCAGTTTGCCAAAGAAACGCTGCCCATCAGCCTCGAAGAGGAGATGCGGCGGAGTTACCTCGACTACGCCATGAGCGTGATTGTCGGGCGCGCGCTGCCAGACGCGCGGGACGGGCTCAAGCCGGTGCACCGCCGTGTGTTGTTTGCGATGCATGAGCTCAACAACGACTGGAACCGCGCCTACAAGAAATCCGCCCGCATCGTGGGCGACGTGATCGGCAAGTACCACCCGCACGGTGACCAGTCGGTCTACGACACCATCGTGCGCATGGCGCAGGATTTCTCGATGCGCCACATGCTGGTGGACGGGCAGGGCAACTTCTGGTCGGTGGACGGCGACAACGCCGCGGCCATGCGCTATACCGAAATCCGTCTGGCCAAGATCACCCACGAGATGCTGGCCGACATCGACAAGGAAACGGTCGACTTCGGGCCCAACTACGACGGCTCGGAAAAGGAACCCCTGGTCCTGCCCAGCAAGCTGCCCAACCTGCTCGTGAACGGCTCGGGTGGCATTGCCGTGGGCATGGCGACGAATATTCCGCCGCACAACCTCAATGAAGTGGTCGATGCCTGCCTGCACCTGTTGCGGCACCCGGAGAGCTCCATTGACGAGCTGATGGAGATCATTCCCGCGCCGGACTTTCCCACCGCGGGCATCATTTACGGCATCAACGGCGTGAAAGACGGCTATCGCACCGGCCGCGGCCGTGTGGTGATGCGCGCCAAGTGCCACTTTGAGGACATAGACCGGGGCCAGCGCCAGGCCATCATCGTCGACGAGTTGCCCTACCAGGTGAACAAGAAGACGCTGCAGGAGCGGATGGCCGAACTGGTGCACGAGAAGAAGATAGAAGGCATCAGCCACATCCAGGACGAGAGCGACAAGTCGGGCATGCGCCTGGTGATCGAGCTCAAGCGTGGCGAAGTGCCCGAAGTGGTGCTCAACAACCTGTACAAGCAGACGCAACTGCAGGACACATTCGGCATCAACATGGTCGCCCTGGTGAACGGGCAGCCCAAGTTGTGCAACCTGAAGGACCTGATGGAGGTCTTTCTCGAGCACCGCCGTGAAGTCGTCACGCGGCGCACCGTGTTCACGCTGCGCAAGGCGCGCGAACGCGGCCACGTGCTGGAAGGGCTGGCGGTCGCGCTGGCCAATATCGACGAGTTCATCGCCATCATCCGCAACGCGCCCACCCCGCCGGTTGCAAAGGTCGAGCTGATGAACCGCCCGTGGGACAGCCGGCTGGTGCGCGAGATGCTCACCCGCACCCGCGCCGACGGCGGCGTAGTGAACGCAGACGACTACCGCCCCGACGGGCTGGAGCGCGAGTTCGGCATGGGCAGCGATGGCCTGTACCGCCTCTCCGACACGCAGGCCCAGGAAATCCTGCAGATGCGTCTGCAGCGCCTCACCGGGCTGGAGCAGGACAAGATCGTTGCGGAGTACAAGGAGGTCATGGCCGAGATCGAAGACCTGCTCGACATCCTGGCCAAGCCATCGCGGGTATCGACCATCATTGCCGACGAGCTGGGCCATATCCGCCAGGAGTTCGGCCAGAGCAAGCTCGGGCTGCGCCGCAGCCTGATCGAACACATCTCCTTTGACCTGAGCACCGAGGACCTGATCGCTCCCACCGACATGGTGGTCACGCTCAGCCACAGTGGCTACATCAAGAGCCAGCCACTATCGGAATACCGCGCGCAAAAGCGCGGCGGGCGCGGCAAGCAGGCCACCGCGACGAAGGAAGACGACTGGGTCGACCAGCTCTTCATCGCCAACACCCACGACTACATCCTGTGTTTTTCCAACCGCGGCCGGCTTTACTGGCTCAAGGTCTGGGAGGTGCCGCAAGGTTCGCGCGGC
>JANNDB010000840.1:0-5049 GCA_031387285.1 Betaproteobacteria bacterium
GACCCCCCCGATGACGAGGCCCAGCAGGACTGAAATGTTGCTGATGAACCCGCGCGCGTACTTGGCGATGAGCAGGATCGACACCAACACCACGGCTGCCACGAAGATGCCGTCCAGCGGCGCGTAGCGCGGATTGGGCACCGTGCCGACGAGGGCCAGGCCTTTGGGGACGGCGGCCACAGCACTGGCCAGCGGCGCGCTGGCGCCGGCTGCGGGCGTTATCGCGGCGCCACCCATGGATCCCACCTCGGCCAGCCATTTGGCATGGTCCGGATTCACGATGCTGGGCGCCGTCGGCCCGAACGGATTGCCGAAGATCCAGTTGATGCCGATGCGCATCAGGCTGATGCCGATCACGGCGATGATGGTGCCCGTGACCACCGGCGGAAAGAAGCGCAGCATGCGGCTCATCACCGGCGCCAGCAGCATCGCCAACACGCCGGCGCCAATGATTGAGCCAAAAATAATCTGGGCGCCCGCAGCGCCTGGCGTGGTATTGGCCATCGCCACCATCGGCGCCACCGATGCGAATGACACGCCCATCATCACCGGCAGCCGGATGCCGAACCACTGGGTGGCCCCCAGGGACTGGATCAGTGTGACGATGCCACAGCAGAACAGATCCGCTGAAATCAGGTAGGCCACCTGGTCCGGGCTCAGCTTGAGTGCGCGCCCGATGATCAGTGGCACGGCGACCGCGCCGGCATACATCACCAGCACATGTTGCAGGCCGAGCGTAAGCAGGCGCGCGGTGGGCAATCGCTCGTCCACCGGGTGGACTTTGGCTTGGGTCATGGCGGGAGCCTCCTGGGCGACAAGCAGCGGCCCCGATGGTGGTTGCCACTTTGTGAACCAAAGTGTATACACATTGCCTTACCGCCGTATCAGGGAAAACCCCGCCCCGGCCGGGCCTCGGTCCGATTGCGCTGCAACTTGCGCGAGCGGGTTCGTTTCAGGGTGACGCCGCGGCCGGGGCCGTTGGCCCTGGCCGGACTGCTCCTTGAACTCCCAGTACCAGCCCGTCTTGCACGGCCTGTCGCAGCCAGTCGCCAAAATCCATCCCGTGCGCCGCTTCGAGCGCGCTGCCCAAGGCTTCGCCACGGATCAGCGCCTCCAGCAGTCCGGTCTCGCCCGGGCTGCACAGGCGCAGGCGCGGCCGCATGCCCTGACGCCAGACCAGTGCCGTCTCGGCAACCTGGTTGCGCAGCTTTTCCCCGGCCTCGGCCAGCGACGGTTCGCCAACCAGATGCGCCAGGGCGATGCTGGCAATAGGGAACTGGCTGTGCACCAGCGCCGTGCCACTGGCCAGGCGCAGCACGTGGTCGAGCCCGCCGTCAGCGGACAGGCAGGCAAACGAAGCCACATCGGCCGCCTGGTCAGTGGCCAGCGCAGCACCATGCAGCGCCCACTCGATCGCCGCCACATCGCCCAGATATGGCTCGTCGGCCAACAGCGGGTTAGCGTGCAGAAATTCAGGTAGTGCAGCGCCCCATTGCGCGAGGTCGCCTCGCCGCGGCGGGTGCCGATGCCAGAAATCCGTCGCCATGCGGTCAAAGTCCTCGTCACCGATCAGCTGCGCGACGACCGGATAGGCGCTGCGCAATGTGCGCTGGGCAAGCACAGTGGCGTTTGCGCGGTAGGCGCGCAAACCGCGGTCTCCGACGAACAGCAGTGCAGCCGGGCCGGGCCGGGGCACTTCGGTCGAGGCACCCGGCCGGACAAAGATTGCGTCGAGCAGAGCACCTTGCTGACGGGCCAGGTCATTCATGGCATACCTGCGAGGTCGCTTGACTGGCCCTGGCCGCTTCGTCCAGGAGCACGTCGAGAGCGGGTATATCGGTGTCCCATTCGATCAAGGTGGGTACCGTACCAAAGCGCGCCAGCGCGTGGCGATAGAGCAGCCAGACCGGCGCGGCCACGCGGCTGCCATGGTCGTCGATCACGATATCGCCGCAGTCGGCATGTCCGGCAAGGTGCAACTCGGCAACGGCGCCGGGGTCGATCGCGTCGATCCAGTCGCGGCACTGCTGCAGCGCGTCGCCGCTCACGCCGCTATCGCCTCGTATGCGGTCGTTCAGCGCGTTGACGTAGATGTTGTTGAGGTCGATCAGCAGCCCGCAGCCGCTGCGCTGCGCCACTGCATTGAGGAATTCGGCTTCCTCCAGGGTATTCCCCTGCCAATGGACGTAGGCAGACAGGTTTTCCAGGGCGATCGGGCGCTTGATGCAGTCCTGAACCTGTTGCACGTTGGCCACCATGCAGGCCAGGGCTTCCTCGGACCACGGGACGGGTAACAAGTCGCAGGCGTGCACCATGTCGCCCGAATGCGCGGCAATGGGTCCGCGTGCGAAACAGGCATGGTCGCTTACCAGCATGGGGTCGATACGCTCGACCAGACGCTGCAAGCGTTCCAGGTGCCACCGATCGACGCCGCCAGCTGACCCGAGCGACAGGCCGACGCCGTGCAGGCTGACCGGGTAGTGCGCCCGCGCGGCGTGCAGCACCCCGAGCGTGGCGCCGCCGTCGGCAAAAAAGTTCTCCGAATGCACCTCCAGAAAACCAATGGCGGGTTGCCTTTGCAGCAACTCGCCATAGTGGGGGTGACGCCAGCCAACACCGGCGCGCACGCTGTCAGCCCTTCATGGCGGCCTTGGCTTCATCCATGGACATGCCCTTCATGCCTTTGCAACTGCCCTTGGCAACGTACTTCCAGTCGCCCTTGTCCATGTCAACTTTGGACTTACCCGAACAATCATGCTTGCCGGACAGGTTGGCGCAGTCGTTCTGGCCCATCTTGGCCACGCCAAAACACTTTTCCTTCTCCTGGGCGGCGGCCGGCATGGAAACCATGGCGAGAGACATTACCGAGGCTGCGGCGGCGGCCAGCATTGCGCGTTGATTCATAGTACATACTCCTTGTTGCAAGAATCGAGCAGGGTTGATGACCAGCGCAACACGGTGCCGAACGGCCCGCATGCAACCTGGTCAAGGGGACTGTCGTTGCCGCTGCAGACATCTTACAACCGGCCGCGCTGACCCTCGCTACCGTGCTCCTTCATAATGTTTGCAGAAATGTTGCCGAAGTCGCCTGCCGCCCGTACCAACCCCCAAACTGCAGGACCAACCATGAGCCACCGTCTGCTTCTCGCCCCACTTGTTGTTGCGCTGCTGGTCGGCTGTGCCAATACCAGTGGTCCCGCCCCAGTTGCGGCCAGCCAGGGTGCGGCGCCGGGCGCCGTCAGCGCCGAGCGCATGGCGCAATTGACCCGGCTCAGGGGCTTGCTGCGCGACCCGGCGTTTGCGCTGGAGATGGCGCGGTCGCTCGACGCCGCCTACTACATCGGCCAGGGCCAGGCGGTCGCTCCATTCGTCAAGCCCGAGGAGGAAACCGCCACCACCAGCAAGAGCGTGCGCGAGGAAAAAATTGCCATCAACCTGGCAGGCTTCTATGCGCTGGAGTGTGGCGCCGGGTACCTTGCGCAGCGCGACCGCCGCATGCTGCTGGACGTGCTGACTGCCGCCGCCAATGGCCGCCTGCCTGACGCCGACATGTTGCTGCTGGCGCGATTTGCCAACGCCACCTGGAAGGCCGGTCAGCCGTTTCGCGCGCTGGCCCGCATCAACCGCGACACCTTTGGCCCGGCCGCGCTGCTGAGCGACGCCGAACTGCGCAAGGACTTTGTCCAGATCAAGGCCGCTGCCGTCAAACTGCTGCAGGCGATGGGCAGCGTCAACGCCTCCGACAACGTCGCCCAACTCGCACGGCTGCAGAGCCTGCTGCGCGACACCAGCTTTGCGCTGGACATGGCGCAATCGCTGGATGCCGCTTACCACGTCGGACAAGGGCAACCCGTCCCGGCGTTCCTGAAGCCCGAGGAGATGACTGCCACCAGCAGCAAGAGCGTCAAGGAGGAAAAGATCGCCATCAACCTGGCCGGGTTTTATGCGCTCGAAGCCGGTGTGGGCGTCCTGGGGGAACGGGGACGGGAAACCCCGCTGCAAATCATCGATGGCATCGCCGCCGGTACACGTTCTGCCGATGACATGCTGTTGCTGGCGCGCCTGGCCAATGCCACCTGGAAGGCAGGGCAACCGTTTCGCGCCCTGAACCGCATCAGCCGCGACACCTTCAAGCCGGCCGCCCTTTTGTCTGCCGAAGATGTGAAGAAGGACACGGACCAGATTCGGGCGGCGGCAGGGCGATTGGCACGCCAGATGCGCGCGCCGGGCTGATCGACCTGCATACCGACTCGGATTTCACGCTGCTCGTTGATGGCCGCGCGCAGAGCCAGGTGCATCAGGGCGTCACCACCGAGGAGGGCGACCAAGGGGCCAGCGACGTGCCAGCGCACACCGCCAGGGAAGCAGGTCGCCCCTTTCAGCGCAAGAACGCCTGCTGCCGCAGCAGAGCAGTAACGCGCTCCACATGCTCGCCCTGCACCTCGATGACACCGTCCCTGGTGGTACCGCCGCCGCCACATGCTGTGCGCAGCTGCTTGCCCAACGCAGCCAAAGCCGTGGGGTCCAGCGGCAGGCCACGCACCACGGTCACGCTCTTGCCGCCGCGGCCCTTGGTTTCCAGGTCAACGCGCACCTTGCCGGCGGTCTTTGGTGTGGCTTTCAGTGCGGCGCACTGGCAACTTGCAAGCGGGCTGCGACAGGCCGCGCACATACGCCCGCCTTCGGTGGAATACACCAGGGAACTGTTGCCGGAGCGTAATGCCATCACAGAACTATAGTCATCGCAAGGATGACGCAGTCCTCTGCTTCCTGATCGGACGAAGCCGAGACTTGGGACGAGCGACAGGTCTTGCCAATCGAAGCATAGTCTTGCTGCCAGTAGTGTCCCAACGTTGTCACATCCGAACGTCGTAAGTTGATGATTTGCTTGCCGAATATGGTGCTTCAGTCTGGTCTCGATTTGAACGTCGAACGCCAGACTCAGGGTTTTTTGCGGATTTCCGCCCAAAACCATGCACGAAGGCAAGCTCGTATTTGCGCAACTCATGCTCCATCTGCCGCTCAGCACGTTTCGTCGCTGTGTGGCCG
>JANNDB010000843.1:0-5613 GCA_031387285.1 Betaproteobacteria bacterium
GGCAGCGATCCTGGACGAGACCCTGCGGGACACTGCGTCGCTGTTTGACCTCGCGGTGGATATGCCGCAGGGTTGGGCTGAGCAGCGCAAACGGGTTGCCTGACCGGCTCCGAAGCAGCGTAACCAGCCGCTCGACTAAAAACGGTTGATCGTCAGCTCTCGCTCACACCAGTCATTGAATCACCGCGTCGGCACGCAGCAGTAGTGACTGCGGGATCGGGATGCCAATTGCCTTGGCGGTTTTCATATTGATGACCAGTTCAAAGCGGGTTGGTTGCTCGACCGGCATGTCGCCGGGAACGGCGCCTTTGAGTATTCTGTCGATGAAGACGGCCAAATGGCGGAACTGGTCGACTACGTTGGCGTTGTAAGCCATGAGCCCGCCTTCGTCCACGAAATCAAGACTTGGATATATGGCAGGCAACCGGGCCTTTGCTACAGCCGCCGCGATCTTCCGGGAATGTGCACTGAGCAGTGAACCGCTCACTACGACGAGGCCTTGGACGCCTGCCTGTTTCGCCGTCATCAACAGTTGATCAATCTGGTCTGATGCGCGGACTTCCATGGGACGCACTTTCAAGCGCAATTTCGACATGATCGCCTCGAGTTCACTGACTGTCCGGATTGACGCCGTCCCGTTTGAAAACAAGACGCCGATATGTCGAATACTGGGCACTGCCTGTCTGAGAATCTCCAGGCGTTTTCCATTGATTTCAGCGGCGAGCATGGTACTGCCGGTGACATTCCGCCCCGGACGCGACATGCTGTCGATAACTCCAAGTGTTACCGGATCGCTTCCAGTCAACATCACGATTGGAATGCTCGATGTTGCTTTTGATGCGGCCAGGGTTGCAGTCGACCCATAACAAACAATCACGTTGACTTTTTCGCGTACCAGTTCTGCCGCCGCATCGGCAAGTTGTTCGTAGCTCTTTACCCGATACCGCTCCACGATCTGGATGTTCTTGCCCTCGATCCAGCCCTGCGCACGCAGTCCTTCGCGCAGAGCCGTGAGGTAGTGGGCGAGCGTGCCGGGATCAATCCATAACAAGCCGATTCGCGCAATGCTGCTCTGTAGCTGGGCGAAGGAGAGACTGGGTACTGCGAATGCAGTGGCGCCGAGCGCCAGGATTAGATTGCGGCGCATCTTCATCGGTCTTCTATTGAATTGGTCACCCAGTATGCGCGAATTCCTCAAGGAAAGCTCTCTCCGATGGTGCGGCAGCCTCGACCCCGTTGTGGCCTTTCCACATCGGATGGAGAGGCGTACGGTCACCGCGAGCATGAGGGTCGGGTCTTGCGATCAATCATTTCAGCGGGACGCGCATATTCCAAACTTGAATTGCAACAACGCTGCCGTTCATGAGCGCCTTTGCCCTGCGCCGGTGTTCGTGATGGCTGTCGTTTGGGACACCTGTCGCGAATGTCTAAGTTCAGTCTGGTCCAGCCCGAAAATTTTGGAGGAAGCCGGCGCTCAGGTTGAACGTCGGTAACGGAGCGCAGCGCAATTCGGCAGTGCAGCGTAACCCGACACCCACGAACGGCAGGTTCACGGCAGGCAATTTGCTACCTATGCGCGGGCAGGTAGGGAAACACATGGTCCACCAGGTGCGCCGCCGTCTGAGCCATATGCCGCACCCCGCACGATGGGCAGAACCCGCGCGCCACACGAGGGACAAAGCCCCCGGCGCTTGCCGCTGAAGGCCAGCAACTTGTCGTGGCCGCACTGCCCGCAGCGCAGCCGCAGGAAGCCGTGCGCCAGGATGCCGCATTCCAGGAAGGCATCAAACTTGTCCTTGATGAAGCCTGGAAGTTCACTGCCAGTGCTGGCCTCAGTGTGCGCGATGAAACTGGCCACGTGCTGCTGCACCAGGCGGTACAGCGTGGTCTGCTCGGGGCGGTGGCGCTCGTTCGTAGTAGACCGGGGCGCCATCGCAATGAGCCCTCCCGGTCTGGTGAGCGTTGGCTTGCAAGCGCTGGACATAGGGAATCTGGGGTGGGCCAGCTTCTCAAGACGCGCGGGCCAACGCATCCGCCTTTTGGGGGATCACCTGCTCCCAGCGCCACGGCGACGGCCCTGCAGTGGCGCAGCACCATGCCCGGGAGCGCCGCCGCCGCCGGCCATGCGGTAGCGGTCACTGCTGCCTGCACGGGTTGGTCGCGCGAGGCATCGAAAGCAGCTCTACAACTTTTTAGAACTGCTTGCCCGCAACCAGTTATTGGCCGGTGCGCGTCAATCGTGCATGCGGGGCACGGAGAACCGCGTATCGCTCCGGCAGGCGGGCCACCGCTGTGGGACGTGTGTGGTGTGCAGGGCACAGATGGCGAAGGGCTCGGGTGGTTGGATTTCTTATACCCCGGCCGATGTGCCGATCCCGTCGGGACGTCGATGTCGGGTTTCTTTCCAGCGACCCGCGGGTTACGTTGCAGGACTATTGCAACTCTCTGATTCCATTATCTATTCAATCAGTGGCTCGGATATTGCTTCTTGACCGCTAGCCTTACTCCAGGAACTTTGTCCAAATCGGGAGAATAAGCCATGAATCGTTTGAATCACATTGTGCGTAGATCTTTTCGCCGATGCGCCGCAGTCGCAGCATATGGCTGCATCACGTTACTTGCGATAACCAGCGGGGCCGCGCACGCGGCGGCCATGCTGTCCGCAAGTGCCCCCGCCGGCTTTGGACTATCGACTTTCGTCAGCGAAATTCCTAATTTCGGTCCAGGCGGGGTTGGTCCGGTAGGCCTGCTTAACACTACCGGCGGCAAAATCATGGTGACGGGTTATGCCAGCGGCGAGATCCGCGTGTTCGGCGACACCGATGGCCAGTTATGGAGCGCTGGCACCGCGGCGGTAACCGCTTATGCAAGTGGCGACGTTACCGGCTTGGCCTCGGTTGGCGGCAAGTTCTATCTAGCGCTTCAAGGCAGCGGCAAAGTGGTCGAGGTGACCAGCGCAGGCGACTATGTGACGGATATCGTCGGCATTGGTTTTGTGACCGGCTTGGTCGGCAATCCGTTTACCGGCCATCTGTACGCGTCCGATGTCTTTGGCACGATCTTCGACGTGGACCCGGTCGCCAAGACCAAGACTACTTTCGTGACCTCGGCCGCCGATGGTATTTCGCTCTCGTCGGATGGCAAGACGCTCTACTCCGCCAATACATTTACCGGACACATCCTTGGCTTCGATACCACTTCGGGACTCCTGGTGTTCGACTCCGGCGCCATCGGAGGAGGCATCGACGGCACGGCTCTTGGTGCCGGGTCGCTCCTCGGCAATATCTTCGTGAACACCAATGATGGTCACCTGATCGAGGTAAATCTGGTGACATTGGTGCAGACCATCATTGTTGAAGGTGGTTCGCGTGGCGATTTCGTGACCGTCGATACCAACAACAGCACTTTATTGTTCACGCAAACCGACAGCGTGCTGCGCCTCACCGCTCCAACCGGAGGGGGATTCGGTGGCACCGTTCCCGAACCGTCTGCTCTGGCTTTGCTCGGCCTCGGCCTTATGGCGCTACGTCTTTATCGTCGCCGGTAGTTTGAAGCATTGGGTGCCAGGAGCACCCTCCGTACGAGTGGTCAGGTAGCTTGGTGCCTCGCGCACGCACGACTGGCAAGCTCGCAGAAAGTTCGCTCGTGGGGTTCCGTGTGTGGGCCCACTGCCGCGCAGCAGTTCCAGAAACAGCGACGTACATTGATCCGGCTTCTTCCGCGTCGGCAGATGGCCGCATTCCTTGAGCACCTGAAGGCGCCTGGGGCAGGCTTTCGGCCAATGCCTGGCCAGAGGTCAGCGGCGACTGTGCATCCTCTTTGCCCCACAACAGCAGCGTCGGCATTTTCAGTGGGCCAACACGGGAACGCGCGTCCGGGCGCGCGATAGGAGTCGGTAACGCTGTCCTGCTGGTTCGGTTTGGGCGAGAGCCTCACCTATTGAAAGTTCCGTAATTCAGGACACCATTCGGCATGTCGAAGCCCCAAGCCCGAC
The DNA here is from genome assembly GCA_031387285.1 of Betaproteobacteria bacterium. GTDB lineage: Bacteria > Pseudomonadota > Gammaproteobacteria > Burkholderiales > Burkholderiaceae_C > CAISIP01. The sequence continues at coordinate 3,995 of JANNDB010000843.1, forward strand.
TGTGGTGCACCACCTCACCAGCGCGCCGGGTCTTACTTTCCGCAGGTCGGCTGACGTATTTGAGCCCAATTAGGCGCGCGAGTTGAACGGGCCTACTGATCGCTACCTGTGTTGGCGTCCATGAGTCGCTCAGTCTCGCTTCCCCACTGCTTCATGAGCTTCTTGGCTGTGCGGTGATTGGCGATGGCCCCGCGCAGGACCTCGGCCTGCTGGGGTGAGACTACGCGGTGCACGAGCCGGCCTTCGTGCATGTGGCCCCACTTGTAGTACGGCCCATGGCGGGCGGCAGGGTCGCTGGCGCAGCGACATCCGGGCTTGCCGCACACCTTCATGCGCTGCAGCAGCGCGCCCAAGCACAGCAGCTCCATCGCACTCAGCGCCTCGCGGATGGCGGCGTGACCTTGAGTTGATCGCGAGCCTGCACCAGCTACGCCCGCTCTGGAGCAAGCAGTTCCAATAGTCGAACGTCGCCTGGCAGTCTAATGGAGGCATTCGGTACACAGCCCAAGACACGCCGGCGCACTGGGGGGGTCCCGGCTTTCTTGAGCCAGCGGCATGACGAAGCCCCACAAGTCCGAAAACGGCCAGTGCGCCAAGTCCGACACGGGCATGATGGCCCCAACACCGAACCCTGTCCATGTCGTCCTGCCTGCCCCGGTCCTTCGCCTCCCTGGCCTGGGCCAATCTCGCCGCCCAGTCTGCCGAGCAACTGTCCCTGGCGGCCGTGCCCATCGTGGCGGTCTTGCTGCTGGGCGCCGGCCCGGGCCAGGTCGGCGCGCTGGCCACCGCGCAGTCGCTGCCCTTCCTGCTGCTCTCGATCCCGCTCGGCCTGCTCGCCGACCGTTACTCGCGCCGCGGCCTGATGGTCTGGGCCGAGGTGTTGCGTGCGCTGGCCTTACTGGGCCTGCTGGCGGCTGTGCTGCTGGAGCAGTTGTCCATTCCGCTGCTGGTGCTGCTGGGTTTTGTGGGCGCCGTCGGCACGGTGGGTTTCAGCGTGGCGGCGCCAGCGCTGGTGCCGGCGCTTGTTCCCGCAGGCATGCTGGCGCGTGCCAACGGGCGGCTCGAACTGGCGCGCAGCATGGCCTATGCGGCTGGCCCGGCGCTGGGCGGCGCGCTGGTGTCGTTTGCCGGCGCGAGCGCGGCGTTCGCTCTGGCCACGGCGTTGTCCGTATTCGCCGTGGTGTGGTTGCTGCGTCTGGCGGAGCCTGCGCGGGCGCCGGTCCCTGCGCGCCACCCCTGGCTGGAACTGCGTGAAGGCGCGGCCATGGTCTGGCAACACGCCTTGCTGCGTCCCATCCTGCTGACGGCCGTAGCCTGGAATTTTTCATGGTTCGTGCTGCAGTCGGCCTACGTGCCGTATGCGGTGCGCCTGCTCGGGCTGGATGCCGCGGGTGTCGGGTTCACTCTGGCCACCTATGGCGCCGGCATGGTGGTGGGGGCCTTGCTGGCAGCCAGAGTGGTTGCCGCCATGCCGTTCGGCCGGGCGATACAGCTCGGTCCGCTGGTATCGGTACTGGCGGCGCTGGTGATGGTGCTGACCCTGGTGTGGCCTTCCGGCCGGCTGGCGGCAGGCGCCTTCTTCCTGTTCGGCGCCGGGCCCATCATCTGGACCATCACCT
>JANNDB010000858.1:0-4093 GCA_031387285.1 Betaproteobacteria bacterium
CCGCGCTGGCCTCGTAGCGGCCCGACAGCCACATCAGCAAGGCGAGCAGCCCTACGATCAGGCTGAGCAGAATCAACCACAGGGAGCGACGCCGCAGTCTGGGGAAGGTCTGCATGACGCACGCCGGGCAACGGCGCTTACAGTACCCGGTGCTCCAGCGCGGGCAGCTGGCCGCGCGATCGGTCCAGCAGCCCAAAGTCGAGATCGGCGATGTCTACACCCTCGCCTTCGGCGCGATCGTGCAGCACCACGCCCCAGGGATCCACCACCATCGAATGGCCCCAGGTGCGCCGGCCGTTTTCATGCAGTCCGCCTTGCGCCGGCGCTGCGACATAGCAAAGATTCTCGATGGCGCGCGCGCGCAGCAGCGTTTCCCAATGCGCCTGCCCGGTGGTGTGTGTGAACGCGCTGGGCACCAGCAACAGATGCGCACCCTGCGCCGCGTAGTGCCGGTACAGCTCCGGGAATCGCAGGTCGTAACACACGCTCAGTCCGATCTGCCAGGTATTGCCGTCACGGGAAGGCAGTGCGAACAGGCACGGCTGCGCGCCACGCTGCAGCACCCTGGACTCGTCGTAACGCTCACGCCCGTTGTCAAAACGGAACAGGTGCATCTTGTCGTAACGCGCCACGCATTCACCCGTTGGGGCAAACACCAACTGGCTGTTGAAGACGCGCTCGCCGCCGTTGCTCGCCGGCCCCGCACAACTGATGGGCAAGGTACCCGCCGCGATCCACATGCCCAGCTTGCGCGCGCGCGCGGACATGAAGTCCTGTATCGGGCCCTGGCCAAACGCTTCCTGCGCGGCGAGCTTGTCGGTATCGCGCTGGCCCAACAGACAAAAATACTCCGGCAGCAGGGCCAGTTCGGCGCCGGTGCTGGCCGCTGCATCCAGCAACACACCGGCGCGCTCCAGGTTGGCGGGCACCGACACGCCCGACACCATTTGCAGGGTGGCAACTTTCATGGCGACTCTCCCGGCTCTTTTTTAGTATCGGTCGCGCTTTCAGTGGCGGCCGGTGCACTTTGTCCCGGCTTGCGTGCGACCTTGGTGATCTTCGGATCGAGCCAGCTGCCCTCGATGTGGAACTCCTGGGTGGCTGCCTCGATCAAGGGACCACGCAGGAACAATTGCGCCAGGAAAGATCCCAGGCCAATCGCCGGGTTGATGGCCGTGGCGATCAGCGAGGCCGTGCCCGCGTTGATTTCAGGCACCACCACCACGCGGATGTCCTGCGTCTCGCGTGCGATATCGGCCTTCCCATCCATCAGAACCGCTGCGTTGACGCCCTTCATCTGCAGGTTGTTGGAGACCGCGATGCCACGTTCAATGCGTATGTCGCCTCGTACGAAGTCGAAACTGAACCCCTCGCTGAACACATCGCGGAAATCCAGCGCCAGGCGCCTTGGCAAGGACTGCAGACTGAGCACGCCAAGCAATTTCGCCAGGCCCGGATCGGCCTTCAGGAACTGGCCGCCTTCCATATTGACGCTGAACGCGCCACCCAGACTGGGATAGTCCAGCGTCAGCGGAGAGCCGGCCCAGGCCACCTGACCCTCCATGACCCCTTTCCCCCGGCGCACCACATCTTTCATGCCGAACCGCGCCAACAGGTCGCCGGAGTTCTGGATGTCGAGCCGGAAATTCATGACGGTGCGTCGCAGTTCCTGCGCGCCCGCAGGGGCAGCGCCGCCCGACTGGGCGTTCAAGGCGGCCCAATTGCCGGACGCACGAAACGTGGCTTCGGGCATGGTCACGTCAAACCGGTTCAGTCGCCATTCGCGCGCGCCACCACTGCCAGCTGTCGCCACGCGATTGGCCGCGTCGATCTCGACCCGGCCCAGGCGCTTGCCGAGCAGTTCCAGATCGTCAACGACCACGTCGAGCGCCGGTATGCTGGCCGGCTGGTCGCCCAGTATTTTTTCCACGTCCGCCGCTGAACTGGCGCCCAGCGTAAGCCGGGCGAGCCGGGCAAACAGCCTTCCCGGCGCCGCCGATTGCGCCTGTCGGTACTCGACATACCCGTTGAGTTCTTGTGCGTCGATATTGGCACGCCACACCTGGCCGTCGCGCGACCCGCCCACCACCACACCGTGCAGCAGCCGGCCGCTGCTGGAAAGTGTGCGCGCCCGCAGTGCAATCGTCTGCGGCAGGAAGCTGCGCGTCACGGCCTCGGCGCCGGCCGGGGCCAGGGTGGCCGCTGCCTCCAGATTGTCCAGCCGGGCGCCGGAAACCTGCGACAAGACACTGCCCCAGGCGTCCAGATCAACAACGCCCAGGCTGATATTGGCAATGACGCCTTCGGCGGGCATGACGGCGGTTTCGTCGGGCGCAAGTCCTACGCCTATGGCGCCGCGCACAGCGCGTGGCTCCGGGCCGGACAGGTCGCGCACATAACTCGCCATGCCGACCCTGCCCAGATCGAACGTCACCTGGTCGAGCAGCCGCACCCGTCCCCCGGCCGATGGCACCAGCGACTCGCGCAACAACGACGACTCCATGCGAAATGGCAAACTGGTTTCGGCCGGCTTGGCAAAGGGCGCAGGCAGGCTCAGGGCCATGCCAGCGAGCGTGCTGGAAACAGAAAGTTCGGGTACGCCGGCACGCATCCCCAATGTGGCGGTATAGGGTGTACTGCCATTGGCATACTGGGCCAGCCGGGACACACCACCGAGTTCGCGCGCCTGGCGTAAACCCTCCGAACTCGCCACTCCCTGCATCCGCAGCGCAAGAGTGGCCGCCGTACGCACGGTGCCGGCAGCGGCAGCCGGTACGGAGCCGCCGTCAATGCGTACGTCCCCGCCAAACAGCCGGGCCTGCACTGCATTCAGGGTGAACCCGGCCTCGTTGAAGGACACGGCGCCCCGGGCGCGTGCCAGGCGCGGAGTGTCGGGCGATATCTGGACATCATTGCCGCTCAAGGCCAGATTGCCCTGCAGGGCAAATTTGTCCATCGCGCTCAAGGGCAGCGAAAGCTTCACACGCAACTCCGCGTTACCTGTGGCGCTGGCCCGCTGCAGCGTATTACCGGTGAAGGCCGCGACTGGTGACCCATTGACGGTTGACAGCATGTCCCCAAGCGGCCCACGGGCCTCGAAAGCAAGCCCCAGCACAGGAGGAATGGTGAGGTCGGGAATGACGCCTTCGGCCTTGGAGAGCACGATGGCATTGGCACCCTGCAACTGGGCGCGCGCGGACCCCAGACGCAGGCTCTTGCGGTCAAACACCAGGTCACCGGACAACTGCGACACGGTGGGCCAGGGCAGGGTGTCGGGGCTTTGCAACGTGCGCGGCACATAGGCCAGTACGCCATCCTTCACTGTCGCTGTGATCGAAAACTCCCCCAGCTTGGGGTTGTCGTACGGCATGTCGTACAGATCGCCTTTGATCCTGAACCGGACATTGCTGGAAGTCCCCCCGAGTACGGCGTCGCGCACGTAATGCCGCACGTCCGGATACAAAACCAGCGGCAGATAGCGGTGCGCCCGCGACGCCACCGCGCGGCTCAGGCTGCCTTGCAGATCGAGCACACCCGGAAACCGAGAACGGCTCCCTGAACGCGCGGGGTCGCTGGTCTGCCAGCGAAATTGCGCCTCGCCCTCGGTATCGGCGTTGGCGAAACGAATCCCAGTACCCTGCACGCGCAGCCGGTCAGCTTCAACCTGCCAGGCAACGTCGGCCGAAAGCCGCGTAAAGGGCAGCACCGGCTCCTCAAAGATGCCGGGAAGGGCCAGGCTGCCGTCCTGCAAGGCAAACGTCGCCCGCCCACCGGCCTGCGACAGTTCAAAATCCACGTTGGCCCCCGCGATGCCCGGGGTACCCGGGTGCATGCTGCCGTCTGCCGGTGCCCGCGTCTCCGATGCCACCGCCTTGATCTGCATCTGCTGTACCCGGCCCTGAACCTGGTACTGCTGCAGCGCATCCAACGTGCCCACCCACTTGGCCGAAACGCGTTCGACCAGACCACGCGGGTCGTGCCTGGTCATCGCTTCCAGTGCAGTCGCGCCCAGCGGCAACCGGGTCGCGATCTGGCCCAACGCCGCCAGATCAAGGCGATCCGCCACCAGCTCGCCATGCGCCGGCCGGGTCGC
>JANNDB010000933.1:0-5498 GCA_031387285.1 Betaproteobacteria bacterium
TGGTATGCGCCTCCAGCCGCGCCGCCAGGTTCACCGTATCGCCGATGCAGGTGTAGGTCGCGCGCTGCTGGGTGCCGGTATAGCCGGCCACCACCTCGCCCGAGGCAATGCCGATGCCGATGCGGATCGGCTCCTTGTCCATCGCTACACGCTCCAGGTTGAACATCTCGATCATCTCCTGCATGTCGAGCGCGGCGCGCACGGCGGCCAGTTCCGGCTCGGCCAGCGGCAGCGGAGCCCCGAAGATCGCCATCAGGCCGTCACCGATCATCTGGTTGACCACTCCGCCGTGCCCGCTGATGGCGTCGAACATCAGCGTGTAGTAGGTGTTGAGCAGCTCGATGGTTTCTTCAGGGGGCTGCTTCTCGCACAGGCTGGTGAAGCCGCGGATGTCGGAGAACATCACCGTGCACTGCAGGCGCCGCCCGCCCAGCGCAAAACCCGATTGCTGCAGGTCCTCGGCCACCTCGGATGTGGCGAACCGCGCGACCAGCGCCTTCTGCTGGTCGCGCAGCCGCTTCTTCTCCAGGCTGGAGTTGATGCGCGCCTTGAGCAGGATCGGGTTCACCGGCTTGTGCAGGTAGTCATCCGCACCCAGGTCCAGGCAGCGCACCACGTTGGCCACGCCCTCGAGCGAGCTCGTCACTATCACCGGAAGATCGCGCAGCTTGCCGTCGGCAGCCATCTGCTCCAGCACGCCAAAGCCGTCGAGCTCGGGCATCTCCATGTCCAGCAGCATCAGGTCAAACGCCTGCGCACGCAGCATCTGCAGGGCGACCAGGCCGTTCTCGGCCGACGCCACCTTGTGGCCCTGCAGCTCCAGGCTGCGGGTCAGCAGCAGCCGGTTCACCTTGTTGTCGTCGGCCACCAGCAGCCGCGCGCCGACCGACGCCGGGCCGCCCCAAGTCGCCGTCGCGCCCCCCCGGGGGGCCGACGCCGCAGGTGTCCTGGGGGCCATTTCATCAGCCACGGACGAGCTCCTGCAGGGCCGCCACCGCCCGCCGGTATTCGGCCTCCAGCGCGTCGACCGGGGCCGCGTCGGCCACCAGGCCGCCCAGCTCGATGTCGCGCGCCATCTCGCCCAGACGGGTGGCGCCAAAAGTGTTGCTGTTGGACTTGAGGGAGTGCGCCGCGCGGCGGAAAGCGTCCGCATTGCCGGCCGCCAGCGCCGTGCGCATCTCGGAGAGCATGACCGGCGCTTCTTCCAGGAAGGTGCCCACCAGCTCGGCCACGAACTCCGCGCCCGCCGCTTCCTGCAGCTCGGCGAAAACCGCCATGTCGATGGTTGATTCGTTCATGATGTTGCATCAGTCCTTGCGTGTCTGGGTTTTCTGGAGCGCCTCCACCAGCTGGGGGACGCGGATCGGTTTGGTGATGTAGTCGTCCATGCCGGCGGCCAGGCACATCTCGCGGTCGCCCTGCATGGCATTGGCGGTCATGGCGATGATGCGCGGGCGCTTCGCCGCGGGCCATTTGGCGGTGATCTGGCGCGACGCCTCCAGCCCGTCCATCTCGGGCATCTGCACGTCCATCAGCACCACGTCGTAGACCTGCCGCGCCACCGAATCCACCGCCTCCACGCCATTGCTGGCCAGGTCGGCGCGGTAGCCCATCTGCTGCAGCAGGCGCATGGCGAGTTTCTGGTTCACCACGTTGTCTTCGGCCAGCAGGATGCGCAGTGGGTGGTTCAGCGCCATTTCTTCGTTGCCCACCTTCGTGGCGGGCGCGGCATCGGCCTTCAGTGCGTCCGGCTGCACGAACAAGCCCACCAGCGTATCGAACAGCTGTGACTGGCGCAACGGCTTGTTCAGGTAGGCGGTGAACAGGCCCCCGGTGTCCCCCGCCTCACGCCGCCCGAGCGAGGTGAAGAGCACCAGCGGCAACCCAGGCCGCAGCGCGTGCGCACGCGTGGCGAGCGCCATGCCGTCCATCTCGGGCATGTGCATGTCGAACACCGCCACCTCGAACACTTCGCCCGCCTCCAGCCAGCGCAACGCCTCGCCGGCGGACTCGGTGGCGCGCACCTGCATGCCCCATTTGCCGGCCTGCAGCGCCAGGATCTTGCGGTTCGTGGCGTTGTCGTCCACCACCAGCACCCGTTTGCCGGCCAGGGCCGGCTGCTGACCGAGCAGCTCGCGCCGGCGCGCCTGCGGCGAATCGGCCAGCGGCGCCACGATGCTGAAGGTGAAGGTGGTGCCATGGCCCAACCCGGCGCTTTCGGCGCGCATGGTGCCGCCCATCAGCTCGGCCAGGCGCTTGCTGATGGCCAGGCCCAGCCCGGTGCCGCCGTATTTGCGCGTGGTGCTCGAATCGGCCTGGCTGAAACTCTGGAACAAGCGTCCCATGCCCTGTTCCGACAGGCCGATGCCGGTGTCGCGGATGGCGAACTTCAGCTCCGCCCCACCCTCGACTGGCTGCGACGTCACTGTCAACACCACCTCGCCGGCTTCGGTGAACTTGACCGCGTTGGCCAGCAGGTTCAGCAGCACCTGGCGCAGGCGCGTCACGTCGCCGTTCACCGCATCGGGCACGTCGCCTTCGAACTGGTAGGCCAGGTCCAGCCGCTTCTCGGCCGCGCGGCTGCTCATCAAGTCCAGCGCCGACTCCACACACTCACGCAGATCGAACGGATGCGCCTCGATGTCCATGCGCCCGGCCTCGATCTTGGAGAAGTCCAGGATGTCGTTGATGATGGTCAGCAGCGCGTCGCCGCTGTCGCGGATGGTGCCGGCAAAATCGCGCTGCTCGGCGTTGAGCGGCGTGTCCAGCAGCAGGCCGCTCATGCCGATCACCGCGTTCATGGGGGTACGGATCTCGTGGCTCATGGTGGCCAGGACCGAGCTCTTGGCGTCATTGGCGGCCTCGGCCGCGGCGCGCGCCTCCTTGGTTTCGTTGAACAGGCGCACATTCTGGATCGCGATCACCGCCTGGTCGGCGAAGGTCTGCAGCAGCGCAAATTCCTTGTCGCTAAAAGGTTGGGGTGGCTTGCGCACCACGTGGATGGTGCCAATGCCCTTGCCCTCCCACATCATGGGCGCAATCAGCATCGAGAAATTGCCGATTAGCCGCGCCAGTGAGCGCATGCCCTCCGGGACGCCCGGGCCATCGAGCATGTCCGGGTAGTGCACCAGACGGCGTTTGCGGATCGGGTAGTTCTGGTAGGCCTGGCTCAACGGGCGCGGAAAACCCTCATCGAGGCTCTCGCGCACGCGCGCCACTGGCACGCCCTGCATCGCGGCAATAGCCTCATGGCGCACGATACCCGCTTCATCGACCAGCGAAATGATCGCCTGGTTGCCGCCGAACAACCGCTGGCAACTCTGCACAATGGCCTGGAACACCGGCGAGGCATCCGAAACCGAACTGCTGATCACACTTAGCACTTCGGCTGACGCCTTCTGCTGCTCCAGCGCCTCCTTGGTTTCGTTGAACAGACGGGTGTTCTGGATCGCGATCACGGCCTGGTCGGCGAAGGTCTTGAGCAGGCCCAGCTGGTGGTCGGAGAAGTTGCCAGGCAGGCTCCGCGTGACGCTTATGACACCGATCGCCGCGCTATCGTGCAGCAGCGGGACCAGGATCTGGCTGCGCCAGCCCCGGCTGCGCGCCAGATTGCGCAGGCCTTCGGACATGCCCTCGGCGGTTTCGGTGTCTTCGACCAAGTAGGGCTGCGCCGTGACCAGTGGCCGGTAGATCGAGTCCGACGTCAACGGCGCCGGGAAGTAGGACAACAACGCCCGGTCGCCTTCCTCGGTCGTCCTGGTGTAGGCCGCGAGGTTGACCGTGTCCCCCGAGAGGCGCAGCAGGGTTGAGGAAAACCCGCCGATCAGTTTGCACGCGCTGTGCACGATGGCGTCGAGCACCGGCTGGACGTCGCTCGGCGAACTGGCGATGACGTTCAGGATCTCGGCCGTGGCGGTCTGGCGCTCCAGCGACTGCTGGGTCTGCTTGAACAGGCGCACATTCTCGATCGCGATCAGGGCCTGGTCGCGGAACGACTCGGCCACTGCTATCTCCTTGGCGGAGAAGGCGCGTGCCCGGCTGCAAACGAACGCCAGCAAGCCGATGCACTCGTCAGCGCGCAGCAGCGGCAGGTACAGCGCCGAGCGGCAACCGAACATGTCGTGGATGCCCTGCTCGTGCGCCGGCAATTCGATGGCGGTCCAATCCGGCAGATGCAGGATCTCCCTGGCCAGGATGGCGCGCGACGGAAAGTTTTGCACCGGGTCTACCGGCAGATTGCGCAGGCCCAGCTCAGCCAGCAGACCCTCGGGCGTGGCTCCGGTCACCGGCGAGAAGGTCTTGCCATCCGTCTCGATCACGAAGGCCATGTCACACAGCAGCAGGGGCACTGCCGCCTCGACGATGGCGTCAAAAACCGGCCGCACATCGGTCGGCGAACTGCTGATCACCCGCAGGATGTCCGCGCTCGCCGTCTGCTGGGCCAGCGCCTCCTGCGTCTCGTTGAACAGGCGCACGTTCTCGATCGCGATCACGGCTTGGTCGGCAAAAGTCTGCAACAGGCTGACGACTTTGTCGGGGAATGTGCCCGCCTCGCTGCGCGTCACGCCGACAACACCAATCGGCTGGCCGCCCAGCAGCATCGGCACGGCCAGCAGGCTCAGGTATTGCGCGGCCTGCGCCGCCGCGTTGAGCTCGTAGCCGGGTTCCTGCCGCACGTCGGAAATCTGTACCGGCGCGCGGGCCAGGATGCAGCGCCCATTGATCGAGCCTGGCCCTGGCTTCATCGGAAACGAGCCACGCATCACCGCCTCCGCCTCGGGTGAGGTTCCGTGGTAGCCGCCCAGATGCGCCAGCTCACCGTCAAATCGCGTGGTAAAGCCGATTTGCGCGCCGCACAAAACCCTTGCGCGTTCGGCGATGGCGTCGAACACCGGCTGCACATCGGTCGGCGAACCGCTGATCACGCGCAGGATCTCGGCACTGGCGGTCTCGCGACTCAGCGCCTCCTGCGTCTCGTTGAACAGCCGCGCATTCTGGATCGCGATCACCGCCTGGTCGGCGAAGGTCTTGAGCAAGGCCTGTTCCTTGTCCGAAAACGGCCTTGGTGGTGCGCGGGTGATGTCGATGGTCCCGAGAGCGGTGTTCTCCCACAGCATGGGTGCGATGAGCAGTGAGCCACCCGCCCCCCGGCTCGCGAGCGCGCGCACGCTCTGCGGCACTTCAGCGCCGTTCACCAGATCCGGGTAGTGCAGCAGAGCACGCCGATACATCGCCTTGCCCTGGATCGTCTGGCGCAAGGGCGCGGGAAAAAAGCGCCGGAACGCCTCCATCTCCTGCTCCGAGTAGCCCAGCATGGACTTCATGTCCAGCAGGCCAGCGCTGTCGGCCACGGTGATGCCGACGTGGTGCCCGCCGAACAGGCGCACGCAACTCTGCGCGATCTTGTCGAACACCGGTTGCGCATCGGCCATCGAGTTGCCGATCACCTCCAGCACCTCGGCGGTCGCGGTCTGCCGTTCCAGCGCCTCCTGCGTTTC
>JANNDB010000935.1:0-1772 GCA_031387285.1 Betaproteobacteria bacterium
GAGGCGCCGGGCTGGCACCACCTGGCGGGAGCCGCGCTGATCCTTCCGGGCGTTTTCCTGGTGACTGCTGCGCCCGCTGCCCTCACGCCGCCGACGCCACGGCGCGATTGACAATGCCCTGCCGGCCGACGGCCACTGCCGCGGCCGGGCCGCGCGGTCAGCGCCCCTTCCAGACCGGATCGCGCTTTTCGGCGAAGGCGTTGGCGCCTTCCAGCTGGTCCTCGGAGGAGTAGAGCCGGTCGACCGTCGGCAGCTGGCGTTTGGTGATGCGGTTCAAGGCATCCTGGAAGCGCATGTTCTCCGCCTCGCGCACCACTTCCTTGATGGCGGCATACACCAGCGGCGGGCCGGAAGCCAGCAGCCGCGCCAGCTCCCAGGCGGTCGATTGCAGGGTCGCCGGCGTCGTGATCTGCCGGATCAGCCCCCAGCGCTGCGCCTCCTGCGCGTCGAACCAGCGGCCGGTCATCAGCAGGTCCATCGCCACGTGGTAGGGGATGCGCTTGGGCAGCTTGATCGAGGCCGCGTCGGCCACGGTGCCGGAGCGGATTTCGGGCAGCGCGAAAGTGGCGTTGTCCGAGCACAGGATCAGGTCGCACGACAAGGCCAGTTCCAACCCGCCGCCGCAGCAGATGCCGTTCACCGCGCAGATCACCGGCTTGTTGAGATTCGGCAGTTCCTGCAGACCGCCAAACCCGCCAACCCCGTAGTCGCCATCCACCGCGTCGCCGTCAGCGGCGGCCTTGAGGTCCCAGCCGGGGCAGAAGAACTTGTCACCCTCTGCGCGGAGGATGCACACACGCAGGCCATCATCGTCACGAAACGCGCGAAACACCTGTCCCATGATGCGGCTCGTCACCAGGTCGATGGCGTTGGCCTTGCCACGCGCGAGCGTGACTTCCAGGATCGTTCCTTCGCTGCGGGTCCGAATCGGGCCCTCGGTCAGCATCGTCATTTCAGCCATCACAGCGCCTCTCGTATGAATGCGTCAACCGCCACCGCGCCCTGGGCGCGCACAACGATCGGGTTGATCTCTATCTCTTCCAGCGCCGGCTGCGCCAGCATCAGCGCGCCCAGCGCCACCGCCAGCGCCGCGACGGCATCGACATCGGCCCTGGCGCGGCCACGGTAGCCGTCGAGCAGCGGCCACAGGCGCAGCCGCTGCATGGCCACGTGTACGTCGCCCGTGCTCACCGGCAGTATCAGCGTCACAGTGTCGGCCAGCAACTCGGCTGTCACGCCGCCCATGCCGATGGTGAGGCTGACGCCGTACACCGGGTCGCGGCGCAGCCCCAGCAACACCTCGGCCACGGCGCCGCCCACCATTTCCTCGGCCAGGTAACCGGTCGCCCCGGCCATCGCCGTCTGTCCCTGCAGCGACATCAGGCCCAGGCGCACCGCCCCGGCTTCGGTCTTGTGGGCGAAACCCAGCCCCTTGAGCGCCAGCGGCGGCGTCAGCGTGTGCGCCTGCTGCTGCAGTCCGGCCAGCGTGGCGGCAACCACGGATCGCGGCACCGGTATGCCAGCACCGGCCAGCAGCGACTTGCCAACGGACTCCGACAGCGTGCGGCAATCGCGCTGCGGCGTTGGCAAGGCCGGACGCCAGCCCACGCCGGCTCCCGGCGTCTGCGCCGCACGGATGGCGCCCAGGGCGGCTTCCAACCCCATCAGTGGAGCAATTCCCTGGTCATCAGCGCGATGGCGCGGTCCTCGGCGAAGTTCTCAGGCAAGGACGCCACGGGGAACGCCGGCTTGCCGGTAGCCCTGGCAGCGGC
>JANNDB010000945.1:0-2591 GCA_031387285.1 Betaproteobacteria bacterium
AGGCCGTATCCACACGTGAGAGGTCGCCGAAGTCCGGCACGAACTTGGTATGTACCTGCAACCCCACCATCCCCTGGGCGGCCCGGCGCGCATTGAACTCGCCGTACATGTCCTCGACGCCGGTATAGATGTCGGCGCAGTCCATGGTGTCAAGGCCGGCCTCGACGAAACGCGCCATGTCCGACAACGCCCGTTCGCGGTCCACGGCGCCATGGTCACCAGCCAGTTGCCAGCCGCCGCGGATGATGCGCGGGATGCGGTAGGCCGGGGCCAGCTCGATGGTCTGTACGGTGGCGGTCATGACGTTGATGGCAGCGGCACTGCGGTGGTCTCTGCGTGGTGGAACACCCGTTTGCCCAGGCGCGTGATGCGAAAGCGCGTCGGGCAGTGCGGGTCGGGGCAGGCAACGTCTGTGTCAGTGCTCATCCAGTCGTTGGGATCGCTCGGTCGTTGCTTGGCGGCCAGCAGAGGCAACAGGGCCGCCAGCGAGTACATCGAGAAGCCCTGTCCCGGCGGGAAATGCAGCATCTCGCCGCGCACTTCGAACCAGTCGCCGGGCCGCGCGTTGCACAGGATACGGGCTCCTTCGGGAGCCGTCACTTCCACCCGCAGGTCGTAAAGTTCAAACGCGTCGTCTGTCATGAAAACCAGTTTAACAACGAACGAAAGGGCATTCTGGCCGTGGCGCTTTCACGTGCACAATCGACGCCCAGCATGTTGGAAAACCCGTCTGATCCCCAGTCCACCAACCCGGGCGCGTTGCTGCAGGTCCGCGGGTTGTCGCGGCATTTCGGTGGCCACCGCGCCGTGCATGAAGTCTCGTTTGCACTCGCCCGCGGAGCGATCGGCGGCCTGATCGGCCCCAATGGCGCCGGCAAGACCACATTGTTCAATTGCCTGGCCGGCTTCATGCAGCCCACCACCGGACAGGTCTGGCTCGATGGTGTGCCGATCGGCGGCGCGGCGCCGGCCAGGGTGTTCGCCACCGGCCTGGCGCGCACCTTCCAGATCCCGCGACCGTTCCCCGACATGACCGTGCTGGAAAACGTGATGCTGGCGCCGGCAAACCAGATCGGCGAGCGCTTCTGGGCCAATTGGCTGCGCAGCGAGGCGGTGCGCCGGCAGGAACGCGCTACCCGGGAGGCCGCGCGCCACTGGCTGTCGTTTGTGGGCCTGTCGGAACTCGAGCAAAGTCCGGCCCGCGTTCTGTCAGGTGGCCAACGCAAGCTGCTCGAACTGGCGCGCGTCATGGTGGCCCGTCCCAAGCTGGTGCTGCTCGACGAACCCGGAGCCGGCGTCAACCCGGCGCTGCTCGACCTGATCGTCGACAAGATCGCCGCGCTGAATGCGCAGGGCACCACCTTCCTGATCATCGAGCACAACATGGACCTGGTGGCCTCGCTGTGTCGGCCGGTCATGGTGATGGCACAGGGAGAGATGCTGATGACCGGCGACGCCGACGCCGTGCTGGTCGATCCGCGGGTGGTGGAAGCCTACCTGGGAACCACCTGATGCAGCACCCCGACCCGTCGCAGAGCGCCGCCCTGGTGGTGGATGCACTCGAGGCCGGCTACGAACCCGGCCTGCCGATCGTGCGTGGGGCCAGCATCAGCGTGCAGCCCGGCGAGATCGTGGCCATCCTCGGCCCCAACGGTGCTGGCAAATCAACGCTCGTCAAGGCCGTGGCCGGGCTGGTGCCGGTTAGCGGGGGCCGCACGCTGCTGTTCGGACAGGACATCACCCGCGTGGCGGCGCATCGCATGGTGTTCGAAGGACTGGCGTTCGTGCCGCAGACCGAAAATGTGTTCGTGAACCTGAGCATCGCCGAGAACCTCGAACTGGCCGCCGCCATCGTGCGGGTCGACAGACACGAGCGCCTGGCGCCGGTGTACGCAATGTTTCCCGACCTGGCCCGCCAGCGGTCCTTGCCGGCCGGCCAGTTGTCCGGTGGCCAGCGCCAGATGCTCGCGGTGGCGCGCGCGCTGATCACGCGTCCGCGCCTGCTGGTGCTCGACGAACCTTCGGCCGGGTTGAGCCCCAAGCTGGTCGGGCTGGTGTTCGACAAGCTGCGCGAGGTCCGCGCAAGCGGCGTCACGGTGTTGCTGGTCGAGCAGAACGTCAAGGCCGCGCTGGCGCTGGCCGATCGTGCGGCGGTTCTGGTTGAAGGCCGCGAGCGGCTGTTCGCCCCGGCCGCCGAGTTGCTCGACGATGAACGGGTGGCGGCCCTTTACCTTGGCCGCCATACCGGCCGCCAGCCGACAAAGGCGGTCACCTGATGCTGCAAATCCTTGCCGACGGACTGGTCATCGGGTCAGTGATCGCGCTCGGCGCAATCGGCCTGAGCCTGACGCTGTCGATCGTGCGCTTCTCCAATTTCAGCCACGGTGAGCTGCTGGGCTGGGGCAGCTACCTGGCGTTCAGTGCGTTGGCCGTCTTCACGGCAATCCGCGAATCGCTGGCTGTGCCGCTCGGGCCGTTTTCTTTCGGATGGGGCCTGCTCGGGGCGCTGCTGGTGTCGACCATCCTGACGGCGCTGCTGGCGCTGGCGCTCGACCAGCTGCTGTTTCGCCGCCTGCGCAACCAGGGCGCGA
>JANNDB010000949.1:0-1908 GCA_031387285.1 Betaproteobacteria bacterium
TGCCTGTTCGATCTGCGCCTCCAGCAGGCGCATGTCAAATACGTGGATGTCTTCCAGCCGCCCCATCGGCGGCGCCAACAGGTCTTGCGATCCACTCTGGTAGGCGAGCCGGCGCAATTCGGCACAAAACGTGGCGCGCACCGCCACCGACTCGGCCACCAGATGCAGCACTGCTGCCTTGATTTCCGGATCAACATCGTCTCGCCCCACCGGTGTCACACGGGTGACCGGACCTTTGAGGGCATCCAGAATCTCGGCACACAACGGGTCGGACTGTTCGAGCAGCAACTCGATGCATTCGGAGAGTGTCGGGCGCAGCACGCTGGCGTTGCTGGCCACACCAATACGCCGCAAGGAGAATTTGGCCATGCTTCAGCGGGCGTAAGAGTGCATCACCGCATTTTCCTGCATCGACCGCCTTTCGCACAGCCCACCCGAGCCGGGCATAGGCACTATTTCGCGTTCAAGGCGTGCTCGATACCCGCAGCGGGCGGCGCATGCGACAATAGCGCTGTTTGCGGGCCTCCAGCTGCCTGCAATCTCAGCAACTGCTGGGGACTGCCGGCTTCGCGCCAATGTCCCGCCTTTAATACTGTCTGCCTCCAACTGGCCCGGTGTCACAACATCGGGACGGGCCGACATGCCAAGCGCCCAGGACGGGCGCCCTACTATGAACTTTGAAGATCTGAAACTGGCCCCGGCCATTGTCAAAGCCGTGCGCGAGCAGGGTTACGAGTCCCCCACCGCCATCCAGGCGCAGGCCATTCCAGTCGTGCTGGACGGGCACGACCTGCTCGGTGGAGCCCAGACCGGCACCGGCAAGACCGCCGCCTTTGTGCTGCCGATATTGCACAAACTGAGCATGGCGCGCAGCGCGCAGAACAAATTCGGCGGCACCGGCATCCGTGCGCTGGTGTTGACCCCGACCCGCGAACTCGCCGCCCAGGTCGAGGAATCGGTGCAAACCTACGGAAAATTCCTGCAACTTTCGTCCACCGTGATTTTTGGCGGTGTGGGCATGACGCCACAGGTCAGCCGCGTGCGCAAAGGCGTGGACATCCTCGTCGCCACCCCGGGGCGCCTGCTCGACCTGATGGGCCAGGGCGTGCTGGACCTGGGGCAGGTGCAGATACTGGTGCTCGACGAAGCCGACCGCATGCTCGACATGGGCTTCATCCATGACGTCAAAAAGGTGCTTGCCGCGGTGCCGCGGGAAAAGCAGAGCCTGCTGTTCTCGGCCACCTTCAGCGACGAAATCCGCGATCTTGCCGCCACCTTGCTGAAGAATCCGCAGAGTGTGCAGGTGACGCCGCGCAACACCACGGTGCAGCGCATCACGCAGACCGTGCACCCGGTCGGCCGCGGCAAGAAGAAGGCATTGCTGGCGCACATCATCAACGAGAACAACTGGAGCCAGGTGCTGGTCTTCACGCGTACGAAATTCGGCGCCAACAACGTCGCCGAGTTCCTCACCAAGAACGGCATCCATGCGATGGCCCTGCACGGCAACAAGAGCCAGGCGGCACGCACCCAGGCGCTGGCCGGCTTCAAGAGCGGCGATATCCGCGCCCTGGTAGCCACCGACATCGCGGCGCGCGGCATCGACATCGACGACCTGCCGCATGTGGTGAACTACGAGATCCCGAACGTCAGCGAAGACTACGTGCACCGCATCGGCCGCACCGGCCGCGCCGGCGCAGATGGCGCCGCCGTGAGCCTGGTCTGCCTGGACGAAGAGGGCTTCATGCAGGACATCGAGCGCTACACCAAGCAGAACATCGAGGTGAAGGTGGTTGAAGGCTTCGGCCCGGAACCGGACGAACGCGCCGAACCCATCGCCATGGGGCGCCAGACCATCTGGGGCGGCGCTGGCAAACCGCCCAGCCGCGAAGTGATGATGGCAGCGGG
>JANNDB010000962.1:0-2391 GCA_031387285.1 Betaproteobacteria bacterium
GGAACGATTCACGCTGTATGGCGGCAGTATCAGCATCGTCGATCCGGCAGCGGCAGACGCGGCGACCATAGATACGGCCCATGCGGACCACGGCCCGTTCTCCGAGGATTTCCGCTGGGTTCATCTCCCTGACTCACCGGAAAATCCGATCGCGCTGTCGGAGGGGCAGGCCGCAGTGTTCAGCGCCCTGTGGCATTTCGCCGGCCAGCCCCAGGAGGCGCACACCATCATGTCGCGGGCGGGGCTCACCAGTGACAAGCCGATTGACGTGTTCAAGGTCAAGGCGAAAAACCGGGGCGACCCGAAATACGAGCGACCGCATCAGGCGTATCACCTTCTGGTGCAGGCAAACCGGCGCGCTGGCACCTATTGCATGGCCTGCGCGGCAACGATGCCGGCCTGATCCGGACATCCTCTCACCTTGACGGCGAGCCACTGCGGCTCGCCGTTTTCATTTGTGCTGAGCCATGGCGAACCAGCACTTTCATTCCAGTTCGCCACCCAGTTCCTTATCAGTTCGCCATACAAATATTTCAATAGCAGCGTTGTTCCTCACCTTACTGAAAGGGGTACCAATGCTGCAATCAACACCAGCAAATCGCGGTCCATCTGCCACCCTGGCAATGTCCGCACCGACGGCGCCAAACGAGCGCCGCGTCCTGTCTGAAATCGAGCTGGCACAGCGCTGGGGCGTGAGCTCCAAGACGCTGCAACGCTGGCGCTCCGAGGGTCGGGGCCCGCACTATCTCAAGCTCTCCAAGCGTGTGACCTACCCGCTGGAGGTGGTCACCGAGTACGAGCGCAGTGCGCTGCACGCCTCGACCTCCGAGCGCACGGCCAAGTGAGGGACCAAAACATGACCACCCCTCACGACACGGTCGTCCACATCGAGCAGGCCATGCCGCTGGCCGAAATGAGTGTGTCGCAGATCGCGGCATTGCCACCAGCGCAACTCCAGGATGCGCACACGAACCTGCTGGCCCTGCAAACCATGGTCAAGACGGTGCTGGAGCGCATGCACACCGCGCTCGACCAGCGCTACGCCGAGCATGCGCAAGCAGCCCGGCAAGCCAACGGACGCGACTTCGGTGTCTGCCACCTGATCGATGGAGCACTGCGTGTCACCGTGGATCTGCCCAAACGCGTGACCTGGGACCAGGCGCAGCGGTCGGCCACCGCCATGCGCATCTCCGCCGCCGGCGACAAGGTGGCGGACTTCATCGACGTCGACTACTCGGTGTCCGAGAGCCGCTTCAACAACTGGCCACCGGCACTGCGCGAGCAGTTTGCGCAAGCCCGCACCGTCAAGCCCGGCAAGCCGAGCTACCGACTGGCGCGTGTCGAATCCGAAGGAGGTGTCTGATGCTGCCCATCATCTCCGCAGAGGAACGGCTGAAGGAACGCCACAGCGCCAAGATCGCATTGGTGGGTCCGGCCGGGGTCGGCAAAACGTCCCAGCTCAGGACCTTGCCATCGGCCACCACGCTATTCGTCGACCTCGAGGCCGGCGATCTGTCGGTGCGCGACTGGCCGGGCGACACGGTACGTCCGCGCACATGGCCCGAGTTCCGCGACCTGGTCGTGTTCCTCGCTGGCGCCATGCCGACCGCCAGTGCCGACCAGGCGTTCTCGCAGGCCCATTTTGATCACGTCTGCACCAAGTACGGCGACCCGGCGCAGTTGGCCAAGTACGACACGTATTTCGTCGACAGCCTGACCGTGCTCTCGCGCCTTTGCTTCGCATGGTGCAAGACGCAGCCGCAGGCCTTGAGCGAGAAAACTGGCAAGCCGGACAACCGCGGCGCCTACGGCCTCCTTGGCCAGGAAATGATCACGGCCCTCACGCACTTGCAGCACGTCCGCGACAAGCACGTCATCTACGTCGCCATTCTTGAAGAGAAGACCGACGACTTTAACCGGCGCTTCTACCAGCTGCAACTGGAGGGAAGCAAGACCGCACTGGAACTACCCGGGGTCCTGGATGAGGTCATCACGCTCGCGGTCCTCAAGGCCGACGACGGCACCACGTACCGGGGCTTCGTTACCCGCGCCGACAACCCGTTCGGCTACCCGTCCAAGGACCGCAGCGGTCGCCTGGACGCCATCGAGGAACCCGACCTCGGAAAACTCATCGCCAAGTGCCTGGGCACTCCGGCATCACAGATCTGAATCAAGGAAACCCCATGAACGCAAACACACAAAACAACTGGAACGATTTCAACGACGCCGAGGCACAGCAGGGTGCATTCGACCTGATCCCCAAGGGCACCATCGTGCCGCTGCGCATGACCATCAAACCAGGTGGCCATGACGATCACAGTCACGGCTGGACGGGTGGTTACGCAACGCAGTCCTATGACACCGGCGCGGTGTACCTGGCGTGCGAGTTCG
>JANNDB010000970.1:0-2107 GCA_031387285.1 Betaproteobacteria bacterium
GGGTCCCCATCATTGCGTTGACCGCGCATGCCATGGAGGGCGAAAAGCAGCGGTGCCGCGAACTGGGCATGAATGGCCATCTGAGCAAGCCGATCGACCCCGAATTGCTCTTCGAGACGCTCGCTCCCTATCGGCGCGCCAGTGCGCGGACTGTCCCTGCCAGCCCCTTGCCGCAGGCGGCGGAGCCTTGCGACGTTCGCCTCGAAACCCGTTTGCCGCCTGATTGGCTGCCAGAACTGCTTGGGTTACTGGAACGCGGCGATATCGATGCGAAGGCGTATTGGGGGGCACAGCAAGAGTCCGTAGCCTCAATGGTCCCTTTAGCAGTTCGACACGGTGTATCGAACGCGCTGGCTGAGTACGATTTTGAGAGGGCTGCCCGCCTATTGCGGAAATGGGACGGCGGGTAGCCTGAAGCGTCTATGGCGATTGCGGGCATGCGGCCTTTTTTGTGCAGCCGGTGAACGATAAAATTCATTGTTTAACCCTCAGGGGCCGCTCCCCGGGAATCCCGACCATGACAAGCCCCCAAACAATGGCCAATGCGATCCGCGCATTGGCGATGGACGCCGTTCAGCAAGCCAACTCCGGTCACCCTGGGGCCCCCATGGGGATGGCGGATATTGCGGTGGCGCTGTGGGGGCCCAACCAGGATGGCACCGGGCTGCGGCACAACCCGGCCAACCCCCAGTGGTTCAACCGTGACCGTTTCGTGCTGTCCAACGGGCATGCCTCGATGCTGCTGTATGCGCTGCTGCACCTCACGGGCTACGCACTGCCCTTGCAGGAACTGAAGAATTTCCGCCAACTGCACAGCAAGACGCCCGGTCACCCCGAACACGGGCTGACCCCTGGCGTGGAGACAACCACCGGCCCGCTCGGGCAAGGCTTTGCAAACGCGGTGGGCATGGCGCTGGCGGAAAAGCTGCTGGCGCGTGAATTCAACCGGGATGGCCATGCCGTGGTCGACCACCATACCTACGTTTTCCTGGGTGACGGTTGCATGATGGAAGGCATCAGCCACGAGGCGGCGGCGCTGGCCGGTGCCTGGAAGCTGAACAAGCTGATTGCCCTCTACGACGACAACGGCATTTCCATCGATGGCCAGGTGGCTCCCTGGTTTGCCGACAACACGGCCCTGCGTTTCGTAGCCAATGGCTGGCGGGTGGTGGGTCCGATCGACGGCCACGACGCGCAGGCCGTGGCCCGGGCGATCGCCCAGGCCCGTAAAACCACGGAACAGCCGACCCTCATCATGTGCAAGACGCACATCGGCCAGGGCAGCCCGAACCGGGCCAACACCGCCAAGGCCCATGGGGAGCCGCTCGGTGCTGACGAGATCCAGCTGACGCGTGCTGCCCTGGGCTGGGAGCATGCGCCGTTTGTTGTTCCGAAAGACGTGTACGAGGCCTGGGATGCCCGCAGCGCAGGCGCTGCGGCCGAGAAGCAATGGGACGCGGTGTTTGCCGGGTACAAGGCGGCCCATCCGCACTTGGCCACGGAACTGTCGCGGCGTATGCGCGGCGAGCTGCCGGCCAGCTTTGCGCAGATTGCGGTGGACACGGTGGTGTCGGCGCATACCAAAGCCGAGACCGTGGCATCCCGCAAGGCCTCGCAACTGGCGCTGGAGGCATTCACCGCCGGTCTGCCGGAGATGCTGGGCGGGTCCGCGGATCTGACCGGCTCCAACCTGACCAACACCAAATCCACACCCAGCTTGCGCTTCAACCTCGCAGGCGACGTTGTGCAGACGGCCGGCGCTGACGGCCAGCCGATCGGTGGCCGCCATATCAATTACGGCGTGCGCGAATTCGGCATGGCAGCCATCATGAACGGCATCGCGCTGCACGGTGGATTCATCCCCTACGGCGGCACCTTCCTCACGTTCAGTGACTACAGCCGCAATGCGATTCGCATGGCGGCCTTGATGAAACTGCGGGTCGTGCATGTATTCACGCACGACAGCATCGGTCTGGGCGAGGATGGCCCAACGCACCAGTCGATCGAGCATGCAGCCTCCTTGCGGCTGATCCCGAATCTGGATGTATGGCGCCCCGGCGACACCGCCGAGACCAGCGTTGCCTGGGCCGTCGCCCTGCAAAACCGC
>JANNDB010001008.1:0-5583 GCA_031387285.1 Betaproteobacteria bacterium
CGAGCCTATTTATGCGATGGTGATGGGCGTGCTGGGTGGTGGCGTATTGCAGCTCGGCTTGCAGATGGCGGCTCTGCGCCGACTGGGCATGTTGCCGCGGCTCCAGTGGCGCTGGAGCGCCATCCGGCTGGCCTGGGCCGACAGCGGAACCCGCCGTGTTGCCATACTCATGGGCCCGGCGTTACTGGGTGTGGGCGTGGCGCACCTGTCGGCCATCATCAATCTGCAGATCGCATCCCACCTGACGCCGGGCAGCGTGAGCTGGATGGGTTATGCCGAGCGCCTGATGGAGTTTCCGACGGCATTACTCGGCGTTGCATTGGGTGTTGTGCTCACGCCACAGCTGGTGGCTGCCAACGCGGCCAAGGATCCCGAGCGCTACTCGGCCATGCTCGACTGGGGCTTGCGCCTGGTGGTCCTGCTGGCCACGCCGTGCACGGTCGCGTTGCTG
Organism: Betaproteobacteria bacterium; assembly: GCA_031387285.1. Classification (GTDB taxonomy): domain Bacteria; phylum Pseudomonadota; class Gammaproteobacteria; order Burkholderiales; family Burkholderiaceae_C; genus CAISIP01. The sequence goes on from JANNDB010001008.1 coordinate 452, forward strand.
GTGTTTGCGCAGCCGCTGGTCGCCGCCTTGTACGAGCGCGGCGCGTTTGGCGCGCGCGATGTCATGCAAACGAGTTATGCGCTGATGGGCTACGGCGCCGGCCTGGTGGGCCTCGTGGCCATCAAGGTGCTGGCGCCCGGCTTCTATGCCAGCCAGGACATCCGAACGCCGGTGCGCATCGCGATCCTGGTGCTGGTTGTCACGCAGGTGTTCAACCTGGCTTTTGTCCCCTTGTTTGCCCATGCCGGGCTGACACTGGCCATCAGCCTGGGCGCCTTGCTCAACGCGGTGCTGCTGTTGGTCGGCCTGTTGCGCCGCGGCAGTTACCGTCCGCGCCCCGGGTGGTTGACGTTTTCGATGCAGGTCGTGGCGGCCACCGCCCTGCTGGCGGTGTTCCTGATGTGGGCCGCCGGGAGCCAGACCTGGCAACATGCGGTTGTCGGCGACATGCGCCGCTTCGTCACCCTGGGCTGGGTGCTGGCGGCCAGCGCGGCAATCTATTTCTTGGCGCTGTGGGTTGCGGGAGTCAAGCTTCGGCGCTTGCTGCGCCCCTGGCAGGCGTAGGCCGTCACGGCATTCTGTGCGGGGCCGTGTCCGCAAAGATCGATGGGCGGAAATGGGCTGCAGCACTCTTGGCGGGGCATCGAAACGGCGTCAGAATGCTGCCAAAGCATGAACCGCCGTTGGCGGATTACAACTAGTCGCCAATGCAGCTTTCATACTCTGTTCCGTCCCCTCTCGAGTACTTTGAGGCGCTGGTGCACAGCGACTCCGAATTTCCCTTGCTTGAAGCCGCCATCAGTCTGGCCCACGATGAATACCCGGAGCTCGACGTGCAGCAGGTGTTGGGTGAAGTGGACCAGTTGCTGGCGCGGCTCAAGCGTCGGGTTCCGGCTGATGCCGCCCCGTTGCACAAGCTGCGCGCGGTCAACCAGTTCTTTTTCGGCGACCTGAGTTTTCGGGGCAATGTCAACAACTACTACGACCCGGACAACAGCTACGTCAACGTCGTGCTGAAGACGCGCTGCGCAATACCGATTTCGCTGGCTGTGTTGTGGCTGGAACTGGCGCAGGGCCTGGGCCTGTCGGCGCGGGGTGTGGGGTTCCCCGGGCACTTCATGGTGAAGGTGAACCTTCCCAAGGGCCAGGTCGTCATCGACCCCCTGGACGGCCAGTCGCTGAGCCGCGAGCAGCTCGCCGAGCGGCTGGAGCCGTTTCGCCGGCGCAGCGGCCTGATCGACGAGTTCGAGGTACCGCTGGGACTGTATCTGCAGGCAACGCCGCCGCGCGAGATCATCGCCCGTATGCTGCGCAACCTCAAGGAGATCCACAAGAGCCAGCGTGACTGGGAGCGCCTGGTAAGCACTGCGGACAGGCTGATCGTGCTGCTGCCGCAAGCCTGGGCCGAATACCGCGACCGGGGACTGGCACACGCCGAACTCGGTGACGCTGCGCATGCGGTATCGGACCTGGAGGTCTATCTGTCCAATGTGGAAGAAGGTCTGGATATCGATGCCATTGCGACGCGTGTGGCCGCCCTGCGCCGGGCGCTGAGCGGTTAACGCACTTCGACCGCCGTGCCTCCGGCGTTCGCGGCTATCACCCCGATGCGGTAAACGGTTTCGCCGAGTTCGCGCAAGGTGCGCGCGCAGGCGTCGGCGTGCTCCGGCGCCAGCACCAGCACCATTCCGATGCCATTGTTGAAAGTGCGGTTCATTTCGAAGTCACTGATGCCGGCGGTTGCCTGCAGCCAGCCGAACACCTCGCTTTGGGGCCAGCTTCCCTTGACCAGGTGGGCCGCCAAACCCTCTGGCAACACCCGCGGAATGTTCTCCAGCAGGCCACCCCCGGTGATGTGTGCCAGCGCCTTCACCGGATGGGCCGCGAGCGCTGCAAGCACCGGCTTGACATACAGACGAGTCGGCTCCATCAGGGCCACGCGCAGGGGTTGACCATCGAGCTGCGCCGGCAGCCCGGCGCTGCTGGCGCCAGCGCGATCGATGCACTTGCGCACCAGGCTGAATCCGTTGGAGTGCACGCCACTGCTGGCCAGTCCCAGCACGATGTCGCCTGCCACCACATTACGGCCGTCCAGAATCTTCGACTTCTCGACCACTCCCACCGCGAATCCGGCCAGATCGTATTCACCGGCCGGGTACATGCCCGGCATTTCGGCTGTCTCGCCACCGATCAGGGCACAGCCCGAGAGCTCGCACCCGCGCGCAATGCCGCCAATGACCGCAGCCGCGGTATCGACGTCGAGCTTGCCGCACGCGAAATAATCCAGGAAAAACAGTGGTTCGGCGCCTTGGACCAGCACGTCGTTCACGCTCATGGCCACCAGGTCGATACCCACCGTGTTGTGCATGTTCCATTCAAAAGCCAGCTTGAGCTTGGTGCCGACGCCATCGGTTCCGCTCACGAGCACCGGTTCCTTGTAGTGCTTGGGCACTTCGAAGAGGGCGCCGAATCCGCCAATACCTGCCAGCACGCCCTCGCGCATGGTCTTGCGTGCCAGCGGCTTGATGCGCTCGACGAGCGCATCGCCGGCCGCGATGTCGACGCCGGCATCCTTGTAGGACAGGGCGGAAGGGTTTGGCTGCTGGGTCATGGCGCGGGCTTGCGATTAGGGCTGCGGTCGGGGCTAAAGATGGTCCACGGCATGCTGCCGCAACCGACCCGAATAGAATTTGCCAAGATTCTACGGGCTCACTCCCGCCCCCAGCATGCAATTCACCTCGACCCAGAAAGCGGCCGCAACCTGGTGCCTCTTCGCCGCCCTTGCCGCCCTGCTGGTTTGGTCGCTGGCGGCGGTACTGACGCCGTTTGTGGTCGCCGCCGTGCTGGCCTATGCGCTCACGCCGCTGGTGAACCGCTTGGACCGGCTTGCCGGGGGGCGCGTGCCACGCCTGCTCGCCGTGATGGTGGTCGAGGTGTTGACACTGCTGGTGCTGCTCGGTGTGGCGCTGCTGATCGTGCCCATCCTGGCCAAGGAACTGCCGCTCATGCGTGAGCAGGTACCGGTCCTGTTCGAGCAGATCAACGCCAGCCTGGCGCCCTTGCTGGCGCAGTTCGGCATCAAACTCTCGCTCGATGTGGCCGACATCAAGGCCTTTGTGCTGAAGTACCTGAACGCCAATTTTGAAGATGTTTTCGGCTCCCTGATGACCTCGCTGAAGCTCGGAGGCAGCGTGGCTTTTGCGATCGTCGGTAATGCGGTACTGATTCCGGTGGCGCTGTTTTACCTTCTGATGGATTGGGACCGCTTTGTCGCGGCCTCGCTCAAGGCGGTTCCAGCGCGGGCCCGCGCGTCGTTTGACAGCTTCACCCGGGAGGCCGATGACGTGCTCGGCCAGTATCTGCGCGGCCAGTTGCTCGTGATGCTGATACTCGCCGTGTATTACAGCGTCGCGCTGGCTTTGTTCGGCCTAGATCTGGCGCTCCCGATCGGCGTGTTCACAGGGTTGGCGATATTTGTCCCCTACCTCGGCTTCGGTCTCGGCCTGATTCTGGCCATACTGGCCGGGTTGCTGGAATTTGTCGCCAGCGGCGGCCCGGGCAAGGCCTTGCTGATGGTGGGCGTGGTATATGGGTTTGGCCAGCTGGTGGAGAGCCTGGTGCTCACGCCGCGCCTGGTCGGAGAACGCATTGGTCTGCATCCCCTGGCGGTGATCTTCGCCTTGCTGGCATTTGGCCAGATGTTCGGCTTTGTCGGCGTGCTGATCGCGCTGCCGGCGAGCGCCGTCCTGCTGGTCGCGGTCCGCCGCGGCTGGGCCGGCTACCTTGGCAGCAAGCTCTATCTCGGACGCTGAACCGGCGCCTGCATGAAACAGATCGCGCTCGATATCGGGCTCTCCAGCGGGCCCACGCTGCAGAGTTTTTTTGCCGGCCCCAACGAGCCAGCATTGCGTCACCTGGTACTGTGGGTGGGCGAGAAGTCCTCTGCATCCACGCGTTCGCCGGTCCCCACCTATCTGTGGGGGCCGGGCGGCAGCGGCAAGACCCATCTGCTCAAGGGCGTGCGCGAAGCGCTGCGTGATCAGGGTGCAGCGGTCGGCTGGCTCGACCCCGGTATTGCCGAACCAGGGCCCTACCAGGAGCACTGGGCGGCCGTGCTGTTTGACGATGTGCAGGCCTATTCGGCGGTGCAGCAACACGCAGCCTTTGCCTGGTTCGTGCAGGCCCAGACGCACCAGCGTTGGGCGCTGGGCGCGGGCGACCAGCCACCGGCCACGCTGACGGTGCGCGACGATTTGCGTTCGCGCCTCGGCTGGGGCCATGTGTTCGCCCTCAAAGTGCTCAGCGAACCGGAGCGGCGCTCCGTGCTGCGCCAGGCCGCCGACGCACGCGGTGTGTTTCTGGGTGACGATGTGATGGATTTCCTGCTCACGCGGTTCAGCCGTGATCTGGCAAGCCTGATGGAGTTGCTCGACCTGATAGACGCCTATGCCATGCAGTCCAAGCGCGCGGTGACCATCCCGATGATTCGCGCCATGATGGAAGAGAGTTGACGTGCAGGACGCGCGCGCGGCTGTGAACGTTACGCTGTTCGACCTTGACCATACGCTGTTGCCGATTGACTCGGATCACAGCTGGGGCGTTTTCACCACCACCATTGGCTGGACCGACCCGGTCGCATTTGCGCGGCGCAATGACGCGTTCTACGCCCAGTATGTGGCCGGGGCGCTCGACATCCATGACTATGTGCGCTTTGCAACGGACGCCGTGCGGCACAAGGGACGTGCGGCGGCACTGCAGGCGCGGGCGCGGTTCATGCAGGAGGTGGTGACGCCCGCCCTGCGCACCCAGTCCCTGGCGCTGGTGCGCAGCCACCAGGACGCTGGAGACCTGGTGGCCATCGTCACCGCCACCAACGAATTCGTCACGCGGCCGATTGCCGACGCCTTTGGCGTCCCCGAGCTGATTGCGGTCGAACTGGAGTGCGACAATGGCCCGGATGGTTGGATCACCGGCGAGATTCGCGGTGTGCCCTCCGTGCGTGCAGGCAAGGTGCACCGATTCGATGCCTGGCTCGGGCGGCGTGGCCTGGCGCGGCCCGATGTGCGGGTGCGTTTTTACTCCGATTCGATGAACGACCTGCCGCTGCTGGAGTATTGCGACGAGCCGGTCGC
>JANNDB010001037.1:0-2898 GCA_031387285.1 Betaproteobacteria bacterium
GCGCGCGTGACCAGGCCAGCCAGGCGGCCGTGGTCAAAACCAGTGCGGCAACAATGCCTTGTTGGAGGCGGGCGAGAATGCCGCTGCGGGTGGGCGCGTCAGCCATGGGTGTCTGTCATGGGCTGCTACTGTACCGACAGCGCCCGGACGCGCCACGGTAGCACCGCCATTCCGGGCCGGCCGGGTTGCTATTCAGCCTTTATGCTGGCATCCTGAATGATCCTTTTATACAACTCGAACTCAGTGCCCATGAAAGACTGGAATTCGGCGGCACTGTTGCCGACCCGGATCACTCCCATGGCCTGCAGTTTGGCCATCGCTGCCGGGGTTCGCAAGAAGCTCTGCACCTCCTCCGATATCTTGTTCACGATCGCGGGCGGTGTACCCGCCGGCGCCATCAGGCCATGCCAGGGCTTGACGTCGAAACCGCTGACCATGTCGCGCAGCAATGGCAGGTCCGGCGCAAAGAAGGCCCGTTCCGGCCCGGCTACGCCCAGAGCGCGCAGCTTGCCGGCTTGTACCTGAGGCCAGGAGGTGGTGGCAGCGTCCATGGCCGCAAGCACCTGTCCGCCCAGCAAGTCACTCATCATGGGGGCCGACCCCTTGTAGGGCACATGCAGCATGCTGGTGCCGGTTTTTTGCAGGAACAACTCCATGCCGATATGCAGCGATGAACCGGTGCCCGACGAGCCATAGGCGATCTTGCCCGGGTTGGCCTTCAGGTAGGCGATGAACTCGGGTACGGTGCGGGCCGGCACCTTCTCGGCATTCACCACCAGGATCAGCGGAGTGACACCAATCAGCGAGATGGCTGCGAAATCCTTGACTGGATGAAACGGGAAGTTGGCCGGTTGCAGCGCAGGATTGATCGCGTTGGCGGCGATGTTGCCCATGCCGATGGTGTAGCCGTCTGCCGGGGCCTTGGCCAGCAGGCCGAGTCCGACAGCAGACGCTGCACCGGGTTTGTTGTCTACCAGCACCGGCTGGCCCCACTTGGCCTGCAGGTGGTCGGCCACCAGACGCGCCATGCCGTCGGCGGCGCCACCAGGGGGCACTGGAACGATGAGCCGGATCGGCTTGTTCGGGAAGGCCGCCTCCTGGGCGTGCACGGACGCGGCCAGTCCCAGGCAGGACAAAACGAGTGCCGGAACGACGGCAAGAATACTTCTGCGCATGGCAATCCTCTCAAAAATTGTGAATCATTCAGGCGATGCACGTGCGCATCAGTCTGCACCCTTCTCGCGCAGGTACTGCCACACGTCTTCGTGCGGCTCAATACCCAGGCCCGGCCCTTGTGGCAGTTCAAACGCGCCGGCCTCGCAGCGCATGGCGGTTTTTACGAAACGCAGGTTGCGGTCGAACACGGAATGCTGGTACTCGTGCATCGGGCAGTTCGGCAACGCTGCGGCAGCGTGCAGGCTGGCCGCCTGAAATATGCCGATGCCAATGCTGGCATGCGGAATCACCTTCACATGGAATGCGTTGGCCATGCGCGCAATCTGCATGAACTGGCTGATGCCGGTGTGCCCCATCTCTGGCTGGATGATCGACATGCTGCGCCGCTCCAGCCGCGGGCGTACCTCGAACACTGTGCGCCATTCCTCGCCCAGGGCCAGCGGCACCTTGATCGCCGCCCCCACCTGGGCTTGGCCCTCGATATCCTCGGGCTGGCATGGCGCCTCGACGAAATACGGATGAAAAGGGGCGAGCTGCCCCACCAACTGGATCGCCTCCTGCGCGGTAAATTTCCAGTGCAGATCCACCATGAGCTTCACGTCCGGTCCGAGGCCCTCGCGCAGTACCCGCATTTCATTCACGATTCCCTCTTGTGAGACTGCAGCGGCATACTTGAAAGCGTCAAAACCCCGCGCGCGGAAGGCACGCGCGATCTCCAGGCGCTGGTCCAGCGTGGCGCCCGGAAGCCCGGACACATAGGCAGGAATCCGCGTCATGCGCTGCCCGCCGAGCAGCTTGACGACCGGTTGACCGAGCAACTTGCCAAACAGGTCCCATACGGCGATGTCGACGCCAGCGATGGCGTCCACATAAAACCCGCCAAAGAAGCCGCGTACCCGCATCATGTCGTACAGGTCTTCCTGAATGACCACCGCGTCGCGCGGGTCCCGCCCCGTGATGACCGGACCGAGCACGTCGTCGATGATGCTGGTCACCGCATCCGGCGCGACGATGCCATAGGTCTCACCCCAGCCCACCGTGCCGTCATCGGCGGTGATCTTGACCAGTACCGACATGTCGGTACTGGGGTAGATCGCGCGGTTTCCCTGCCGTATCAGGTAGCCGCGCGGGTTGATGGACTCGCCAGGTCGGAGCGGCCCCAGGTAAGGCGTCTCGCGCGGAATCGATACGATGAAGGACTCGACGCTGCGAATGGCGGGAAAGCTGCCCATGGTGTTCAGTTGGCGATGCAAGGCGGGCGTTGGTGCCACTCAACCGGCGTGGATGCCCGACCTTCCGTGCAGCTTCGCCAATTCCGTCTGCGGCAGCAAGAGGTCTGCAAGGTCATCCATGAACGCGTCCACGTCCTTGCAATCGGTTGCGTCGAGCAATGGACCGGCCGTGCGCTGGCCGACATGCCCGATCAAGCCACGCCTGTGCAACACATGCTTGGTCAAGGACCAACGAAACACCGCCTGGATGTTGAGCACGGGCAGCATGCGGGTAAACAGCTTGCGAACGGCTGCGGCATCGCCCCCCCGGTGCGCTGAGAACAGGCGCACGTGTACTTCAGCCAGCTCGATGGCCGGCATGGTGCCGCAGGCGCCACGGCGAAGTTCGTCGGTAATGTAGCGGCCACCCGCCCCACCCAGGACCCCGAGCAACGATCCGGGGGCGCGCGCCAGGACCTCACTCAGGCGTTGCCCACTCGGCAACGCCTCC
>JANNDB010001055.1:0-9341 GCA_031387285.1 Betaproteobacteria bacterium
CGGTGACGCTCACTGGAGAACCCTCCGCGCTGCGCGCTGCGGGGCTATTCGCCTTGGGAGCGGCCCGGCGGCTCACAGCGCCTGCCCCAGCCGCGCGATGCCCTCGGCGATCTTTGCCGTATCGGCCGTCGCGAAACTCAGGCGCAAGGCGCTGCGATCGGGCGCGTTGGCAAAAAACGGCGCCCCCGGCACAAAGGCGACCAGGCGCTCGATGGCGCGCTGGGCAAATTCTGTGGCGTCGCGCCCGCCATTCAGGCGGGCCCAGAAGAACATGCCACCCTGGGGCTGATTGAATGCGATCGCGTCTCCCAACTCCCTGCGCAGGCATTCGGCCATCACGCGGGCACGCTCGGCATACGTCTGGCGCACCACGCCCAGCGCCTGCTCCATTCGGTTGAGCGTGAGATAGTGCGCGGCTGTGGCCTGCGTCAGGTTGCTGGTATGGGCGTCGCTGAACTGCTTGCACATGGTGGCGTTGGCCAGCAATTGGGGCGGCGCAATCAACCAGCCCACACGCAGTCCCGGACTCAGGATCTTGCTGAAGCTGCCGCAGTGCGCCAGCCAGTCGCGGCTACCGGGAACGGCGTCGCTGAGGGCGAGCATGCTGGGCGGCGGCGGTGCATCAAAGTACAACTCGCCGTAAGGGTCGTCTTCCACGATCAGGGTACGGGTACGTACAGCAATCTCCAGGATGCGCTTTCGCCTCTCCAGCGAGAGTGTGGCGCCACTGGGATTGCCAAAGGTCGGTATCAGGTAGACCAGCTTGGGGCGGTGCTCCAGGATGAGCCGCTCCAGGGCATCGACCTGCACGCCGTCAGCGTCGATGGGCGCGCCCACCAGATCCGCGCCGTACAGGCGAAAGCACTGGATGGTCGCCAGAAACGTGGGGGCCTCCACAATCACCTTGTCACCCGGCGAAATCATGGTCTTGCCAATCAGGTCCAACGCCTGCTGGCTGCCGGTGGTGACGATGAGGCCCTCGGGCTCAACCCGCGCGCCCTTGGCAGCCATGAAACGCGCGATGCCTACGCGCAGCGGCTGGTAACCCTCCGTGGCACCGTACTGCAGCACTGGGCCGGGATCGGTGCCGAGCACGGCCTGGGTCGACAGGCGGATACCTTCGGCGTCAAACAATGCCGGGTCCGGGAAGCCGCCAGCGAAACTGATGATGCCCGGCTTGCCGAGCAGTTTGAAGAGTTCCCGGATGGCCGAGGTTTCCACGTTTTGAAGTCGATCAGCGAATATCATGGTTCACGGCGGGAGGTTGCATGGACCCCTATTGTGGCAATACCCGGGCACCAGCCCCGTACCGGGCAGACAGGACCTGACATGGCGGACATATCTGAACTGTTCAACGCTGTCGAATTGCCGGTGATGCCCGACATTGGTCTGGAACTGATCGCGACGCTCGACAAGGAACGCACCACCAAGGCTGAAGTCGCAGCCTTGATTGCGCGCGACCCTGTGCTCGCAGCGCGCCTGCTGGCGCTGGCCAACAGTGCTGCGTTCGGGCTCTCAGGCAGGGTCGCCAACCTGGACGGTGCGCTGAGCCTGGTGGGACTGTCGCGCATCCGCGCTCTGGCACTCTCGGCCTGCCTGCACAACGCCTTCTCCCTGCCAGACGGCCTGGAGCCCACGGCGTTCTGGAACTACTGCAGTTCCTGCGCCGGTTATGCGCAGTGGCTGGCCGAAGGTACTGGCGTCGACGACCCGGTTGATCGCCAGCAAGCCTGGCTGGCGGCGCTGATGTTGCGCCTGGGTGAAGTGATCATCGGCCACGCCCTGCCCGAGGCCCTTCCCTATATTGAGACGCAACCGTGCCTACCAGGTGGGCGCTGGGAGCGTGAGAAGCAGCTGTCCGGGTTTGACGAGGGTGAAGTGATGGCCGAGTTGGCACGGCGCTGGAACTTCCCTTCCAACCTGGTCGAGTCGCTGCTGCTGGCGTCCGATCCGTTGGCGGTACAGCCCGTGGACCGCCTTGCCGCCGTGCTGCACCTCGCAGCGCGTCTGGCCGACAGCCGCGCTGTGGGCGCAGCGGCCATCGATGCACTGCCCGCCGACGTGATGGATGCGTTGGAACTGAAATACGGCTGGCTCGTGAACCATTTCCCGACCATGCCGCCGGTTCCGCTGAGCGACGCCTGAGCGCCCGGCCCCGCAGGGGCCGCGAACGCTTCGTCGATGCAAGTCGCGCATAACGCCATGACCGCCGGCGAACTGCGCACTTTCCTGGGGCGCCCAAGCCTAGAATTTCGCTACCCCCCAGCTCACTGGACCCGCCATGAACAGCCCCGCCCTGAACGACCTGATCACCTATACGCGGGCACATGCCGGCGCCCGCGCGGAGGCGATGGTCGGCTTTGTCGCGTCCTATTACGAAAACGCTGACCCGGAGGAAATCGCCCTGCGCGGGCCCGCGGCCTTGTTTGCGCTGGCCAATGCCCACTGGCGGCTGCTGGAATCCACCACGCCGGCGGCACTGCCCCGGGTCCGGGTATTCAACCCCAGTCTGGAGGAAGACGGATTCTCCAGCGACCACAGCGTGGTCCAGATCGTGCAGGAAGACATGCCGTTCCTGGTCGATTCGGTCACGATGGCGGTCAACGCCAGCCGCCGCACCGCGCACTGGATCGTCCACCCGCTGCTGGCGGTAGGCCGCTCGCCCGACGGGCGCGTCAGCAGCGCGCGCCGCGTGGAACCCGGGGTTGGCAATGCGCCCGGCGAGTCCGTCACCTCCCTGATCACCGTGGAGTGTGACCGTATCGTAGCCAGCGATGAACGCGAGGCCCTGGCCAGCGAACTCGCACGTGTGCTGGGCGACGTGCGCGCAACGGTGCTGGACTGGCGGCCCATGCTGGAGCGGCTGCGCGAGGTCTGCGAATCCGCACAGCGCGCGCCGCTGTCCGACGCCACCCGCTCGGAAGGCATTGCCTTCCTGCGCTGGCTGGAAGACCGGCATTTCACCTTCCTGGGCGCGCGCAACTATGAACTGCAGCGCGTGGGTGGCCAGGTCCGTCTGGTTGCGCAGGCGGATTCCGGCCTGGGCATCCTGCGCGGCGCGCCCCATACCGCAGCGATCGACCTGCCGCCCGAAGTCGTGGCGCTGATCGACTCGGACGACCTGCTGCTGGTCACCAAGGCCATGACACGCGCCACCGTACACCGGCCGGCCTGGCTGGACTACGTGGCCGTCAAGCGATTTGACGCGGCTGGGGAGGTCTCGGGTGAATACCGATTTCTGGGCCTGTACACCTCCACCGCGTACTCTGCGGCCGTTTCGGACATCCCGCGCGTGCGCCACAGCGCCGCCCAGGTAGTGAGCGCCGCGGCCGTGGTGCCGGAAAGCCATGCCGCCAAAGCCCTGCAGTCGATCCTGGACAGTTACCCGCGTGACGAGTTGTTCCAGATCGACCCGGCCACATTGACGGACCATGCGATCGGTATCCTGCGCCTGCAGGAGAGGCAACGCACACGCGTGTTCCTGCGCCGTGATCCGTTCGGGCGCTTCGTTTCGGCGCAGGTGTTCGTGCCGCGTGACCGCTACAACACTGAATTGCGCGTGAAGGTGGGCGCCGAGCTGATGGCCGCGCTCGACGGACAGTCGCTGGAATTCACGCCGACGCTGACCGACAGCCCGCTGGCCCGCATTCACTACATCGTGCGCACACGGGGTGCCGGGGTGGCCAGCGAGCAGGCCACCCTGGCGCTGGAGGCGCGTATCGCCCGGCTGGCACAACGTTGGGAGGACGATTGCACGGCCCAGCTGCTGCGCCTGCATGGCGAGGGGCCCGGGCTGGTGCTGGCGAACCGGTTTGCCACCCGGTTTCCAACGGCCTACCGCGAGGACTTTGCCGCGCCCGTGGCGGCGGAAGACGCATACACACTGGCGTCGCTGTCGGAGGCCCAGCCGCTCGCCGTGAAGCTGTACCGTCCCCTCGACGCTGCGGCCGACACCCTGCGCTTCAAGATTTTCTGCCGCACCAAAGTGGCGCTGTCGGATTCACTGCCGGTGCTCGAGCGCATGGGCGCGCGGGTGCTGGACGAACACCCCTACCGCATCGGCAGCGAGGACCTGTGGATACACGATCTGGGCTTGCAGGTGCCCGCGGACATCGACTATGGACGCATCCGTGAACGCTTCGAGGCCCTGTTCATCCAGGCCTGGCGCGGCGAGGTGGAGAGTGACGACCTGAACCAGCTCGTGCTCAACACCTGGCTCGACGCGCGCGCCATCATGGTGTTGCGTGCCTATACACGTTACTTCCGCCAGCTGGGCTTTGCTTTCAGCCAGGCCTATATAGAGAACGCCCTGAACCGGCATGCCGCCATCGCGCAGCGCCTGATCGACCTGTTTGTCGCGCGGTTCGACCCCGGCGCCCCGGGTGAGCGCGACGCTATGCAGCAGAATTTGCGCGAGGCCATCGAAACCAGCCTGGCCGCCGTCTCCAGTCTGGACGACGACCGTATCCTGCGCCAGTTTTTTGCCACCATCATCGCCACGGCGCGCACCAACCTGTGGCAGAAAGGAACCGATGGCCGGCCACGGCCGTACCTGTCGCTCAAGCTCAAACCGCGCAAGGTGCCCGGCGTACCGGAACCCAAGCCCCTGTATGAGATCTGGGTGTACTCGCCGCGTGTCGAGGGTGTGCATCTGCGCGGCGGCAAGGTCGCGCGCGGCGGCCTGCGCTGGTCGGACCGGCGCGAGGACTTCCGCACCGAGATTCTGGGTCTGGTCAAGGCGCAACAGGTGAAGAACACCGTGATCGTACCGGTCGGCTCCAAGGGCGGTTTTGTGCTCAAGCAGGCACCGCCGCCTACGCACCGGGAAGCCTACCTGGCTGAAGGCGTGGCCTGCTACAAGCTGTTCCTGTGCGGCTTGCTGGATCTGACCGACAACGTGGTGCGCGGCGCCATAGTGCCGCCAGCCAACGTGGTACGCCACGACGACGATGACCCGTATCTGGTGGTTGCGGCGGACAAGGGCACGGCCACCTTCTCCGACTATGCCAACGGCGTATCGGCTGACTACGGCTTCTGGCTGGGCGACGCCTTTGCCTCCGGCGGCTCGGTGGGATACGACCACAAGAAGATGGGCATCACGGCGCGCGGCGCCTGGGAGTCGGTCAAGCGCCATTTCCGCGCGCTCGGGCGCAACACCCAGATCACCGAATTCACCGTTGCCGGAATTGGCGACATGTCGGGCGACGTCTTTGGCAACGGCATGCTGCTCTCGCCACACATCCGGCTGGTGCTGGCTTTTGATCACCGTCATATCTTCATCGACCCGGCGCCCGACGCCGCGAGGAGCTTTGCCGAGCGCCAGCGCCTGTTCGCCCTGCCGCGCTCGAGCTGGGACGATTACGACCGCAGCCTTATGTCCGAGGGCGGTGGCATTTTCCCCCGCAGCGCCAAGGCCATCCGCCTGAGTCCGCAGGCACGCGCCGTGCTGCAGGTGGAGGCGCAAGAGTTCACACCGACCGAGCTGCTGCGTGCCATCCTGCTCGCCCCGGTGGACCTGTTGTACAACGGCGGTATCGGCACCTACGTGAAGGCATCGTTCGAGAGCCACCAGCAGGTCGGCGACAAGTCGGGAGATGCATTCCGGGTGAACGGCAAGGAATTGCGCTGCAAGGTGCTGGCCGAAGGCGGCAACCTGGGCTGCACGCAGAATGGGCGTATCGAGTTCGCCCAGACCGGCGGGCGCATCTATACCGACGCGATCGACAACTCAGCCGGTGTCGACTGCTCCGACCATGAGGTCAACATCAAGATCCTGCTGGGCCAGGTTGTCGAGTCCGGCGACCTGACGCTCAAGCAGCGCAACGATCTGCTGGCCTCCATGACCGACGAAGTCGGACTGTTGGTATTGCAGGACAACTACTACCAGACCCAGGCCCTGGAGGTTGCCGGACACCGGCCCCTGTACTTGCTGGGTGGGCAGCAGCGCCTGATGCAGTGGCTCGAGGGTGCTGGCCGGTTGAACCGGGCCATCGAGTACCTGCCGACCGACGAGGAGATCAACCGGCGGCGCAGCCGGGGCGTGGGCCTGACGGCGCCAGAGAGCGCCGTGGTGCTGGCCTACGCCAAGATGTCGCTGTTCGACGAGTTGATGGCCAGCAACCTGCCCGACGACCCGTTCTTCGGGCGCAGCCTGGCTGCGTATTTTCCGAAAGTGCTCAGTGAGCGATTTGCCACGGCGGTGGCGAACCACCCGCTCAAGCGTGAAATCATCGCGACCCACATCACCAACTCGGTGGCAAACCGTACCGGCGCAACATTTGTCAACTTCCTGGCGGCGGAAGCTGGCGCCACGGCGGCCGACGTGGTGCGAGCGTTCACGCTGGCGCGCGAGGTGTTCGACCTGGAGGGAATCTGGGACCGTATCGACGCGCTCGACTACCGGGTGGCATCCGGCCTGCAGCTGGACCTGTTGAGCCAGTTGACAGCCATCGCGCAGCGTGCAGCGCGCTGGATGCTGCGCTCGCGCAACGAACGCAGCACCGACCTGCCGGCGCAAATCGCGCAGTACCAGCCGGCGGCGCGTACGCTGCGCTCCGAACTGGACAACTGGTTGCCCGACAGCACCCGCGCCAACTGGGCTGCTGCCGCACAGCAACTGGTACACGCTGGGGTGGAGCCTGATCTGGCCCGGGATCTTACGGCGCTGGAGTTTGTGTTCCCGGCACTGGACCTGGTCGACCTGGCTGCGGGCGCCAGCAGCACGCTGGCGCTCGCAGCCCAAACCTACTTCCAGATAGACGACGTATTGGGGCTGTCCCAGTGGCGCGCGGAGATCAACCGACTGCCCACCGATACCCTGTGGCAGACCCAGGCGCGCGGCAGTGCGCGCGACGACGTGTACGCCATCGCCGGCCAGGTATCGTTGGGCGTGTTGTCGCGCAAGGAGACGCTGGAGGCCTGGGGCGCGCGTCATGCCAAGCCGATCGACCGCCTGCGCCGCATGCTGTCGGGCGTCAGCACGCAACCGGCGGACCTGGCGCCGGTATCGGTGGGCCTGCGCGAACTGCGGCATCTGGCCTGAGAGCCGTCATGCGCGCACAACAGGTCGAAATCTTCTTTTCCATCCTGCAGGCAGCCAACCCGCATCCGCGCACGGAACTGGTCTACACCAGCGTGTTCGAGTTGCTGGTTTCCGTCCTGCTCAGTGCGCAGGCCACGGATAACAGTGTGAACAAGGCCACACGCCGCCTGTTTGCCGTGGCCGATACGCCGCAGACCCTGATGGCGCTGGGTCAGGAAGGGCTGGAGCGGCACATACGCACCATCGGGCTGTACCGCACCAAGGCGAAGCACCTGATGCAAACCTGCGCCATGCTGATCGAACACCATGGCGGGAATGTTCCACGCGAACGGGCGCAGCTGGAAGCCTTGCCCGGTGTGGGCCGCAAGACGGCCAACGTGGTGCTCAACTGCGCCTATGGTGAATCCACACTGGCGGTCGACACCCATGTGTTGCGGGTCGCCAACCGCACCGGTATGGCAAGCGGCGAGACGCCGCTCGAAGTCGAACTCGGTCTGCTGCGCGTGGTGCCCGCGCGTTTTCTGCCGGAAGCGCACCATTGGCTCATCCTGCATGGCCGCTACGTTTGCGAGGCCAGAAAACCGCAGTGCTGGCGCTGTGCCGTCAGCGCCTGCTGCGACTTCCGGGACAAGGCGAGAGCCCCGGCATAATCCCGTGAATGTCTGAAGCCGCCGTCCCCTTCATCGATCCGCGCACGATTGTGCTGCTGACGGGAGTGATGGGCGGCCTGATGTCGGCGGTGCTGTATTTCCTGCGCCGCAACTATCCGCCCAGCGTCAAGGGCCTCGGCGACTGGTCCTTCGCGACGGCCCTGCTGTTTTTTGGCGGCATCGCGGCAGCCACCCGTGGCAAATCCCATGACCTGATCTCGATCACGCTGGCGAACCTGCTGATTTTTTCCGGGTGCTACTTCCAGTACATCGGAAGCCAGCGCTTCTTCGGCATCAAACCAACGATCGCCTCCGGGCTGTTTGTGATTGTTGGCATGGTGCTGGTGTCTGGCTGGTTCACCGTGGTGGATCCCAACTACCGGGTCCGCCTGATGATTTCCATCCTGGTCATGACCAGCCTGTTCGCAATCCATGCGCAGTTGATTTTTGCCAACGGGCCACGCACTTTCGCGCACTGGTTCTCGTTTGGCGTGTTGGTGTGCGCCATCGCCAGCCAGATGCTGCGCTTTGCAACGGCCTGGCTGTACCCGCTGGGCACCGGCATCCTTGACAACACGCCCCACAACCTGGCCTATATCCTGGCCTACCCGTTTGTGATGCTGTTGTTTGCGATCAGCCTGATATTGCTGGCCACGGACAAGGTACGCGCCGAGTTCGAGCACATGGCAACACATGACTCGCTTACCAACGCACTGACCCGGCGCCACCTGGCCGAGGTGTGCAAGCTGGAACTTGAGCGTTGCCAGCGCCATGGCCGGGTACTCTCGCTGATGCTCATCGATCTGGACCATTTCAAACGCATCAACGACAGCCGGGGCCATCAGGCCGGCGACCAGGTGCTGGTGCAGTTTGTCGCGGCGGTGAACTCACTCTTGCGCAGTGCAGACGTCATCGGCCGCATCGGTGGTGAAGAATTTGTAGTGGTCTTGCCCGAAACGCCGATGGACGTGGCCCATGTGGTGGCCGAACGCATACGTTCCACGGTCTTGTCCATGTCGGGGCCGATCAAGCTGACCGTGAGTGTCGGTGTGACAAGCAATTTTCCGATCGGCGACAGCGTGGATGCCATGATGGCGCGCGCTGATGCAGCCATGTACAACGCGAAGGAATTGGGGCGCAATCAGGTCGTACTTGGCTGACTTGCTACCCGATAAGGAACCCTGATGGCAATCAACCGGCGAATCCTGCTACGGCACGGTGGTGCAGCAGCTTGGGTGGCAACCAGCGGCCTCCTGTCCAGGCCGCTGTTTGCGCAGCAGGACTACCCGAACCGGCCGGTTCGCATGGTGGTAGGCTTCCCGCCCGGGGGCGGAACCGACGTGTTTGCCCGGGTCGTTGCGCAAGGCCTGTCCGGTCTGCTTGGCCAGCAGGTGGTGGTGGACAACAAGGCAGGCGCCGGCGGTATCGTGGCCAGCCAGTCCATGCTGCAGACTCCGGCAGACGGCCATACCCTGCTGGTTGGCTCCACCAGCACCCAGGTGATCGCACCTCTGCTGTACGCCAAGCGGCCCTATGCCAGCGCGGATTTCACGCCGGTGGCGCACCTGGCCAGTGTCGGCATCGTCCTGGTGGCGCACCCTTCTGCCCCCTTCAATACGGCTGCCGAGCTGGTGGCGTATGCCAAGGCC
>JANNDB010000814.1:0-7740 GCA_031387285.1 Betaproteobacteria bacterium
GCTCGCACTGGCCGATGGCATCACCCGCAGTGCTTCAGCGGCCCGCTTGCACCTGTGCTTTGGTTACTCCGCAGACTTGCCGGCATGCCAGCAGCAGGCACACGTGGCGTTTCGCCAGCTCGACGACCAGCTCGCAGAGAACCAGCACCGGGAGCAGGCCTGGCTGGTTGACGCCAGGCCAACGATCGCCGACATTGCCTGCTTTCCTTACGCCGCGCTGGCCAGCGAAGCGGGCATCGACCTGATGGCATACCCGGCGCTGCGCCGCTGGATCGACGACTTGCGGCACTGGCCGGGCTTCATCACCATGCCCGGCATACTGCATCCTGCTCCCTGACCATACACAAGGATTTTTCGCCATGAAACTTCTGATCACCGGCGGCGGCGGTTTTGTCGGCGCGCGCCTCGCGCGCACGCTGCTCGCGCGCGGGCAACTGGATGGAAACGCCATCACCAGCCTGGTACTCGCCGACCAGATCGCGCCACCCGCCGACCTGCTGGCTGACGCGCGGGTGCAAGCGCGTACCGGGTTCTTGCTGGAACAATGCGCCGTCCTGGGCAAGGAGCAGTTTGATGGCGTATTTCACCTGGCCTCCGCAGTCTCGGGGGAGTGCGAGCTCGACTTTGATCTGGGCATGCGCTCCAACCTGGATAGCACGCGCGCACTGCTCGACGCGCTGCGCGCAGCAGCGCAGGCCTCGGGCAAGGTGACGCGCCTGGTGTTCTCCAGCTCGGTCGCGGTGTTCGGGCCCGACGGCAGCCATCTGCCGCTGCCAGCGCGCGTCGCCGACGACACGCTGCCCGCGCCCCAGACTTCCTACGGCGTGCAAAAGCTGGTGTGTGAGCACCTGATCGCCGACTACACCCGCAAGGGGTATATTGACGGCCGCTCGGCGCGCCTCATGACCGTCACGGTGCGGCCCGGCAAACCCAACGGCGCAGCCTCCTCGTTTTTCTCCGGCATCATCCGCGAGCCGCTCGCCGGCGTCGAATCGATCTGCCCGGTGGACGACCAGGTGTCGCACCCGATGTCTTCGCCGGCCAGCGCGGTGCGCGGCCTGATTGCCGTTTATGAAGCCAGCCGCGAACAACTCGGTGGCCGCCTTGCGCTGAACCTGCCCGCCATCAATGTGCGTGTATGCGACATGCTCGACGCACTGGAGGCCGTGGCCGGCAAGCGGGTACGCGCCCTGGTGCGCTTCGAGCGCGATGCACGGATCGCCGGCATCGTGGCGAACTGGCCCGGTGGCGCGACAGCGCAACGCGCCGCGCGGCTGGGCCTTCAGCCGGACGCCAGTTTTGCCGACATCATCCGCCAGTACATCGGTGATTGCGAGGCAAGGCCGGATGCAGCGCAGACGCTGCGTGGCCTGGCAGGGTGATCTGGCGCTGGGCTTGCTGCAGCGCCAACAGGATGGTGGCCATCATCGCGCGAAGCGCTGCGCTCAACCCGTTTTCTGCGCCCGCCAGCGCCCGCACCATTCCCCGAACTCCCCTGCCGGCATCGGCTTGCCCATGTAGTACCCCTGCGCTTCATCGCACTGCAGCTCGCGCAGCTTGTCCCAGATCAGCTGGTTTTCCACACCTTCGGCCACCACGCTAAGGCCCAGGTTGTGCGCCAGGTCGATGGTGGAGCGCACGATCTTGGCGTCGTCCTCGTCTTTTTCCATATTCATCACAAAGGACTTGTCGATCTTCAGTTCATCGACCGGTAGTCGCTTGAGGTATGCCAGCGACGAATACCCTGTACCATAATCATCGATCGACAGCTTGAAGCCCATCTGCGAGAGGCGCACCAGGGTGCCCTGGGCGCGCTGCGGATCATCCATGATGGCGCTTTCGGTGATTTCCAGGCAGAACGCCTCTGCCGTGATGGCGTTGCGCAGCAAAATGGCTTCCAGCCGGGCCGGAAATTCCAGATCCAGCAAATCGCGTGTGGAAAGATTGATGGCGATCCGCAGCGTGTCGGCGCCACCCGAGCGCAGGACGCCAACCACACGGGTCGCCTCTTCGAACATCCACAGCGTGAGCTGGCGCACAAAACCGGTTTGTTCTGCAAACGGGATGAATTCCAATGGTGGCACCAGCCCGCGTTGCGGATGCTGCCAGCGCACCAGCGCTTCGGCTGCAACCACTGCGGAATCGGCCAGTGCCACCTTGGGCTGCAGGAACAAGCGCAACTCGCCGTGCTGCACCGCATGGCGCAACTCCGAAAGCAGGGAAAGCGTCTGCGTACTCGACGAGTCCAGTGCGGCCTCATACAGCAGCGCCACCTCCTGCAGGCTCTTGGCAGCATACATCGCCACCTCGGCACGCGAGAGCAGGGAGTCGGCGTCGTCGGCATGGTCCGGCCAGCAGGCGACGCCGATTCCGGCACTCACGTCGACCGTATGGTCGTCAAACGCCATCGGCGCCTCGAACGACTTCGCGATGCGCCGTGCCACGGCCATGGCGCTGATGGCGCTGCTGTCGGTCAACAGGATGGCGAACTCGTCGCCGCCCAGACGGGCGACCATGTCGCCTTCGCGCATGTCCTGGCGCGTCAAGCGCTGCGCGACGGCCATCAGCAACTGGTCGCCAAAAGCGTAACCCAGGGCGTCGTTCACATGTTTGAAGCGATCGATGTCGAGCATCACCACGGCCACGCTGCCATGGCCCATATCCGATACGGCGCCCTGGCTGTCGATGGCGCGCTGCAAGGCTTCACGGAATCGCGCCCGGTTGGGCAGGCCGGTCAGCCGGTCCCAGTACGCCAGCTTGCGGATCTCTGCCTGCTGCGCACCGATATTGACGCGCATCGAGTCGAAGGCCTTGGCCAGCCCACCAATCTCGTCATGGCGCTGGGTGTACGCAGGGTCCATCGGAACATCGTACTGACCCTGGCCAAGCCGGAGAGTCGCGGCCACCAGCGAACGCAATGGCGTGGTCACCCGCCGCGCGGCAAACACGCTTCCAATTCCGAACAGGATGACACCCATCGCGGTAATCCAGGCCAGTGCCACCTGGGCCTGGCGAAATGGCGCTGTCACCTCGTCAACGGACCGCAACAACACGGTACGGATACTGCCGGCGCCGCCGGTGTCCAGTTGCACATAACGTGCCATCAGCAGGTCGCCGTCTACCGGCAGCTGCGCGATTTCGCCGGCAGACGCCTGCAAGGCGGCGAGCGCCTGCGGCGAAAGCGTGGACAGGACGATGCGTATCGGCTCGCCAGCACTTTTGCTGACCAGCGCGAGATGCATGTCAGAGAGCAAGCGCATGTCGTCGGCCAGCTTCTGGTTGATCGGAAACCCCATCAGTACCCAGCCCACCAGCACCGGCGCTTTCATGGGAACCATCACGAACTGATAGGGAAATCCGTCAACCAGCGCAATCTGACTGCCCTGCGTGTTGCGCGACAGCGGTGCCGCCATGCGCTGCAAGGTCGCGGCCAGGGCCTGATCGTCCTGGCCTTCGCCGACCGCCTTGATCGCCAGGCTGGTGTCGAGCAGAGCTGTCACTGTCGCGCCGATGCGTTCACCGTTGTTCTCCAGCGCGGAGCGTATGGTGGCGACGTCACCGCTGCTGACCGCCGAGCGGAAACCGAAGTCCGCTGCCAGCACGGCGGCACCCTGAATCAGCTTCTGCGCGTTCTGCTCCAGCAGACGGCGCCAGACGCGTTCGCCCACCTGTAATTCCTGCGTCACCTGGCTGAACGCGCTTTGCTGGACGCCGATCCGCACCACGCTGAACACCGCCGCCTGCACCAGCAAGAGCAGTAACAGCGACAAGGCGACGATGCGCGACGACAGGCCCCAATGATCGGGCCGCCACGGGATCCTCACGGAGTGAGCCCGCTCAAACGCACGGTACTGGTCACGTCGCCCGGACCGACCAGGAGGGCCTGATCAGTCGGTAGCGCTCCAACCGCCATGGCGGGATGCCACACGCGCAGGCGGTAGTTACCAGGGGGAACACTGGCCAGCGCTACGATGCCGGCCTGGGCACTGCGCCCGTAATAGGGGGTCTCCACTACCACCACCCAAGCCGTCATGTTGTCGTGAATATTGCAGCCGAGCACCGCAATGCCGGGGCGGTCAAACAGAACCGGGTTGGCGTCGGAGCCTGTGTACAGCTTGAGCTCGAAAGTCTTGCTTGGCGAAAACGAGTACACATGGTGACGCACCGTGTCGCGATTGGGAAACGCGACGACGGTTCCGACCGGCACGACCAGCACCTTGGGATCAAACTGCTTCTTGTTCTGCGCCATCTCGGCGCCGCTGGCTGGCTTGAAAGCAAGACGCTGTTCGCGCGACTCCAGAAACACGGCGGCATCGGCCAGCGGCTTGCCAGCGCCATCCAGGACCAGAACCTGGACGGTAGCGCTCCAGGCCGGCGTCAGCACCAGGGCAAGCAACCAGAGGAGATTTTTCAAGCGTTTGCTAGACTGAGTATTTCAATCCCCAGTTTAACCAGTGCTGCGTGTAGCAGAGCAAACGGTCCACCGCGCAGCAGAGCCCGCCAGACCAATACGCCGAAACTGCAAGGTGCCAGTGCCGAACGTCAATGTCATGGAGCAACACGACCCTTTCGCCGATGCACCGCAAAATCGTTAAGCGCTAACCCTAAGTCTCTGGATTACCCATGCTGATGAATGCCGACGACTGCCAGCTCGTGCTGGTCGATTTTCAGGCGCGGCTGCTGCCCGCCATGTTCGAGGCACAGGCGGTAGGCGCCAACGCCGTGCGGTTGGCCCGTATGGCCGGCCTGAACCAGGTGCCGCTGACCCTTAGCGAGCAGAACCCCGCCAAACTGGGTGAGAGCCTGCCCGAACTGCGCGCACTTGCCCTGGAGTTCCAGGGCCACATCCTGGCCAAAACGGCGTTCAGCGCCTGCGCCGCCGGATTGGGCGAGCAACTGCGGCCAGCCCAGCGCAAACCCCAGAGCAGCGGCGGCAACGCGCGCAGCCTGCCCCGGCATCTGCAGAAGGCTGTGCCGCAGGCTGCGCCGGAGCGCAACAGTATCGTCATCGCCGGCTGCGAGGCACATATATGCCTGCTGCAGACGGCGCTGGAGTTGCTGGAGCTGGAGTTTGATGTCTGGGTGGTGACCGACGCCTGCAGCTCACGCAGCGTGCACAACCGCGACGCAGCGTTCGATCGTCTTGCGAGCAATGGCGCTGAGCTGGTGACCACCGAAATGGTGGCTTTCGAGTGGCTGCGCGATGCCGGGCATCCGCTGTTCAAGCCGATGCAGGCGCTGATCAAGTAGCCTGCATGCCGTATGCGGTGTCGCGTCCTGCAGTGACACCGCCGCCCGCGCGGCGGGCGGCGCTTGCCTGGCCAGGGTTGTGCATGGCCCTGGCGGCCTCCAGCGTCGTGGTCTGGTGGTCGGGTGGCTCCACCGCGTTGACATGGAGGGCGGCACAATGGAAATCCGACCCTTGGACACTGTGGAGCGCAAGTCTGGCACACCTCAGCGGCCTGCACCTGATGGGCAATCTGCTGGCACTGCTGGTACTGGCCATCATGGGCAGCCATTTGCGGGCAGACCGACGCGCCACATGGGCCGTGCTGCTGGCCTGGCCGATAAGTACCCTGGCCCTCGGTTGGTGGCCGCAGATTGCGGGCTACAGCGGCCTTTCCGGCCTGTTGTGCGCCATGCTCGCCGTCTTGTGGTTCCACGCCTGCCTGGGTACTGAAAGCCTGCTCGCTGCCTGGGCGCTGGCGTTGGTGCTTGCATTCAAGCTGCTGAGCGAGCACGCCTGGTCCCAACCCATCGCCTATGACCCGCGCTGGGGATTCAACGTGCTGGTAGCGGCGCATCTGGCGGGCGCGCTCAGTGGTGTGGCCTGCGCAGCAGCGGTATGGCTGGTACACGCTGCCACGCGCCCACACTGAGCGGCTTTGCTGTCTGTCCATTTGTGGCAAGCTCACAGCCTGCGAGGCGACCACCAAGGAGCAACGCGTGATACCCATAGGCCAATACGATTCCCCCTGCGTTCGGCGCGTGGCAATTGCGATGACGCTCTACCAGCTGCCCTTCGAGCACCGCCCGTGTTCCACGCGGTCCAGCAGCCGTTCATACCGCCGGCCTGAGCCGACTGCACCGAACAATCCGCCCATCAAACCTTGAGCTTGAGCAACTGGACTGCGAGCTGCAAGGTACTGATGTCGATCTGCAGTGTGCTCGCCAGATCCGATCCGGCGAGCCACGCCGAGTCCCAGTAGTTTTGCCGCAGGGTCTTTTTCCAGGCTTCGTCGTTGACGGCCAGCCGGACAGCCTCAGCCATTTCCGCCTGGCGCGCCTTCGCCACCCCTTCGCCCGTGAATAACGCGCGCCAATTCGCAAGATTCACATCCAGCCCTTGCTCGCGCAGCGGACGGAAGCCATAGGCCCCCTTGCGCGAAGAGACGCCGATCGCGCGCAGCCGACCACTCGCGACGTCGGCGCTGAAGGTGCGGTAGCTCGAAACGCCAGCCACCAGCTTGGCGCCGGCCACGGCGTCGACCAGTTCGAAATTGCGCGCAAACGGGACGAAGTGGGTGGCTGCCGGCGAGCTGCCGGCCGCCAGCGCCATCAAGCCTGCAACCATGTGGTCCACACCTCCCAGTGCGCCAATGCCGATCCGCACCTGCTGCGGCTGGCTCTTCAGCATCAGAGCCAGATCGGTGGCCGTCTTGATCGGGCTGTTCGCCGGGACGACCACCACCAGATAGTCGCTGGTCAGTCGCGCAACCGGGTTGAAGCGCGACAGGTCCACGCCGGGCGCGTGCAACGCGACGGCACCTACCACGCTGGTGTCCACAATGAGCAAAGCGTCAGGGTCCTGCGCGTATTTGCCGGCATAGTAGGCCGGCGCCAGCGCCCCACCCTTGCCGTCCACGTTGACATATTCGATCTCGTCGCACAGCCCCATCACCACCAGTGTGTCACCCAAGGTCCGCCCGGCCTCGTCAAGATTCCCGCGCGACGGGCCGGGGATCACGATTTTCAGCTTGGACGCCAACTTCTTTCGCACACTCTGGGCCCAGAGGGAAGGCGCGGCGCCCGTAGCGCCGATTGCCAACCCGCCGTACGCGAGCTTGCACAACGCAGATCGTCGATTCAGTTGGCGGCTTGGTTCAATGGGCATGGGGTCAATTCAGTCGGGCGGCAAGAGTATGGCGTGGACACCTATTTCGCGCAAATGGATAGGCGGCCAGCAAATCAACTGCCGTCACCGCTGGGGGCGCAATCAAACAGGCCGGGAGCGCCAAACTGCGCCTGTTCAATCAACAGCATACGCAGTTTGGTGGCCACGCCACCGCTGGCCGAAAATCCCCCCGAGCGTCCGTGCGCCGCGAGGATGCGGTGGCACGGCACGACCGGCGCATACGGATTGTGTCCCAACGCCTGCCCTACCGCACGCGCCGCGCCTGGCTCGCCAAGAGCCTGCGCGAGTTCGCCATACGTGCGGGTCTGGCCTGGCGCGATCGCGCGCGCAAGGGCATAGACGCGCCGCTGGAAATCGCCCACGCCGTCGAGGTCGAGCGCGATATGGAGCAAGTCATTGTGATCACCGTCCAGTAGCGCAGCAATGTCGCGCATCGCCTGCTGGACGGTGCCCGGCGCCAGGCATTCCGGCGCGCCCGCAAAACGGCCATGCATGCGCGCACGGGTTGCGTCCGCGTCTGCCTCGGGCAATTGCACCCCCGTGACCCCCGCCGCGCTCCATGCCACGGCGCAGTCGCCCAAGCTTGTGTTGAACAGGGAGAAGCC
>JANNDB010001063.1:0-4036 GCA_031387285.1 Betaproteobacteria bacterium
CCCAGCCTGGGCCTGTCGCCCAAGCTCACCAAGGAAATCTTCGAGATCGTGGTGCGCATCAACCGCGAACGCGGAACCACCATCCTGCTGGTCGAACAGAACGCCAACATGGCGCTCAATGCCTCCGACTACGGCTACGTCCTCGAAAACGGCCGCATCGTGATGGAAGACACCTGCGCCAGGCTGCGTGAAAAAGAGGACATCAAGGAGTTCTACCTCGGGATGAAGGAAACCGGCGTGCGGGGCGACCGCCGCTGGAAGAAGAAGAAAACCTGGCGCTGAGGAACAGCATGAGCAACCTGTGGGATTTCACCAATATCCGTAGCGAACCTGGCATCGTGGTCGCTGGCGAAACCGTGCCCGAGGTGTTCTGGAATGCAGTGGACAAACGCGGTGCCCTGGTGTGGATGCGCCAGAAGGAACTGGGCCTGTGGCGCACATGGAGTTGGGACGAAGCCGGCGCATGCGTCAGCGAAATCGCTGCCGGCTTGCTGAGTATCGGTTTTGCCCGGGGCGAATGCGCGTCGATCCTGGCCAACACCCTGATCGAATGGGTACTGTGTGACCTGGCCGTGTTGAGCGCCGCCGGCGTCTGCAGCGGCATCTACCCCACCGACGCCGCCAGCCAGGTGCAGTACCTGTGTGCGGACTCCGCCACGACGGTGCTGTTTGTCGAAGACGAAGAGCAGCTCGACAAGGCGCTCGAAGTGCGTTCGCAGCTGCCGAAGCTGCGCAAGATCGTGGTTTTCGACATGGAAGGCCTGCGCGAGCTCGACGATGCGAACGTGATGTCGCTGGCAGACCTGCGCAAGGCCGGGCGCGCCTGGCTGCAGCAACATCCGGAGTCGGTCAAGGAACGTGCGCGCTCCTGCAAACCCGACGATCTGGCCATCCTGGTGTACACCTCGGGCACCACCGGCAAGCCCAAGGGCGCGATGCATTCGCACCGCGGCCTGGTGTATGAAATGCGCGGCGTCAACACCATGGCCTCGGCTTACGAAACCGACGAGCGCATGTGTTTCCTGCCGCTGTGCCATATCGCCGAGCGCATGGGCGGCGAGTATTCCAGCGTATACACCGGCGCCAAGCTCAACTTCGTAGAAAACCCGGAGACGGTTCCTGAGAACGTGCGCGAAATCGCCCCTACCATCGTCACGGCGGTGCCCCGGGTGTGGGAGAAGTTCTACTCCGCCGTCATGATCTCGCTCAAGGAGGCCGGCGGCCTGCAACAGGCGGCCTACGCGTGGAGCATCGGGGTTGGCACACGCATCGCGGAAAAGGTGATGGCCAAGAAGCCGGTGGACGGCTGGCTCAAGTTCCAGTTCATGCTGGCGCGCGCGATCGCGCTCAACAACGTGCGCAAGGTGATCGGCATCCACCGCGCGCGTTACCTCATCACCGGTGCCGCACCGATCTCGCCGGAACTGGTCAAGTGGTACCTGGCCCTCGGAATACCGATGGTCGAAGTCTGGGGCATGACCGAAACCTGCGGCCTCTCCACAGGGGTACCGGCGGGCGGTGTGGTCAAGCCGGGTTCCATCGGCCCGGCCGCGTCGTTCAATGAAATGCGCATCGACCCGGCCACCGGTGAAATGCTGGTCCGCGGGACCAATGTATTCATGGGGTACCTGAACCTGCCCGAAAAGACGGCCGAGACCATCGACAAGGACGGCTGGCTGCACACCGGCGACGTGGTCCACATGGACAGCGACGGCTACTATTACATCACCGACCGGATGAAGGACATCATCATCACGGCGGGCGGCAAGAACATCACGCCCAGCGAGCTAGAAAACGAACTCAAGTTCTCGCCCTACATCACCGACGCCGTGGTGATCGGCGACAAGCGGGCCTACCTCACGGTGATCATCATGATCGACCAGGAGAACGTGGAGAAATTCGCGCAGGACCATGACGTGCCGTTCAGCAACTACGCCAGCCTCACCAAGGCGCCCCAGGTGCAGGAGCTGATACAGGCTGAGCTGGACCGCGTGAACAAGAAGTTCGCCCGCGTCGAGCAGATCAAGAAGTTCTTCCTGCTCGACACCCAGCTCAGCGCCGAAGACGAGGAACTGACGCCGACCATGAAGCTCAAACGCAAGCTGGTCGAAAAGAAATACACACCACAGATCGAGGCCATGTACCGTTGATCCACTCCCACCGCCAACCCATTCCAACCACGTTACCTGACAGGAGACTCACCATGAAACTCAAAACCACCATCGCCCTGGCCGTCCTGGCTCTGGGCACCAGCGCCGCGCTGGCGCAAAAGAACACCACCCAGGGTGTCAGCAAGGACGAGATCCGGATCGGCTCGATCCAGGACCTTTCCGGCCCCATCGCCGCGTTCGGCAAGCAGGTGCGCTTCGGCATGCAGCTGCGCGTGGACGAGCTCAACGAGCAGTCCGGCGGCATCAACGGGCGCAAGCTCAAGCTGCTGATCGAGGACTCGCAATACGACCCGAAGAAGGCTGTGCTGGCAGCCCAGAAACTGGTCAACCAGGACAAGATTTTCGCCATGGTGGCGCATATCGGCACCACGAACAACCTGGCGACCATGCCTATCCTGTTCGACAAGAATGTGCCGAACTACTACCCCATTACGGCGTCGAAGCAGATGTTCGAACCCTACAACGCACTCAAGTTTGCTCCGGGCGCCAGCTACTACGACCAGATGCGCGTTTTTGCGCCGCGCCTGGCCAAGGAGAAGAACGTCAAGAAGCCCTGCAGCATCACGCAGGATGACGACTTCGGCCAGGAAGTGGCCGAGGGCGCCGACGCCGGCCTGAAGACCATGGGTCTCGCGCTGGCCGAGAAGACGACGTTCAAGACCGGTTCGACCGACTTTTCGTCCCAGGTAGCGCGCATGAAGGCCGCCGGTTGCGACATGGTCATCATGGGCACGATCATCCGCGAGACGATCGGCACCATTGGTGAAAGCCGCAAGACCGGCTTCAGCCCGGTGTTCCTGGGCTCCAGCGCCGTGTACACCGATCTGATCCACAAGCTGGGACGCCAGGCCATGGACGGCCTGTACGGGGTAATGACCGTGCAAAACCCGTACCTGGACGACGCGTCGCCGCAGATCCGCTTCTGGGCCACCAAGTACCAGACCAAGTTCAACGAAGAGCCGACCGTGTTCTCGATCTACGGCTACCAGGCCATCGACCAGGTGATTGCCGCCGCACAGAAGGCCGGCCCCAACCTCACCACCGACAGTTTCATCAAGGCGCTGGAATCCATGAAGTTCCCGACCGACATCTTCGGCAGCCCGGAAGCCGGCTTTGGCCCGAAGAAGCGCCAGGGCGCCGATGTATCTCGCCTGTCGCAGATCCAGGGCGGCAAGTGGAAAGTGGTGTCGGAGTACGCCAAGTAAGGGTTGAGGCTGCAACATCAAAAACCGCCTTGAGGGGCGGTTTTTTTATTGCTGGGCGGGTTTTGCGAAGCTGGTAACCCACCATAAGCTGGAAAGGCAATATTGAGAGGGTTTAGCGGAGTTACTGGAGAACCCGCTTTAGACTGAGGCTTTGTGATAACGTTTTTCCATGCCCTTTTTGGGGGTCGTCTACCCCTGGCATGCCTCGAAAAACGCAACCTGCGCGATTCTGCGCGGCCGATTTCTCGATGCGCCTCGATACACACGCGTTTTCACACAGCCTCGACTGAAAGCGGGTTCTCGCCAAAATCGCCCGAATGGCCCGAATGGAGGTATGTGCCCGAAGGGGACACATGTCTTGCCGCACAGCGGACTTTCAGAACGAGGCTTCTTCAGATCAGGATGCTTGAAGTTCCTGGCGCAGAACGCGTCGCAGTGTTGCAACCGTAATTGGTTTCTGTTTGTCCTTTGCGCCAGCGACAGTCTCTCGCAGGGCGGCATTGATGAGCGTCTGGTAGCCAGTACCAGCGCTGTCCGCCCGCGCACGAAATGCTTCGATGACGTCGTCATCAAGCATGATAGTGATACGGGTTTTTCCCGGCGACGCAATGACGGCGCCACGTTTTCCCTTGCTGAAGTCGTATTCGTCACGCATGGTAT